>JAGOJO010000127.1 GCA_017995075.1 Bacteroidia bacterium
GTACCAGTAATCGAAACCAGGTATCTGTTTCAGAATAGGGAATGTTTCTGGATTCGAGCATCTCTTTCACTTTTGGTACGCAAATACCACCGATGAGTTTGCTGGCTGCATAAGCGGCTAGTTTCAGGTCAGTTCGCTCGTCAGTGTACTTGTTGACGCGAAGACCGTATTTCAATGCGACTGATTTCATTAATTGAAATGGTCCGGCTGCTCCAACGTATGATTTGCTGGTGTGCTTTCCCGGACTCTCAATCAGCAAAATTGTTTGCGCATACCATGGATCAACTCCATATTCATGAAAGTAGTGTACAGCTTTGCTGATGGTTGGGATGCTTTTGCGGTGTTCGTAGAATTCTTTCTTTCCATTGGTCACAAATAATTCTTCGCCATACTCAACGCAAAACTCATCTCTCAACCTTGACTTTAACACCGTCTTCTCAGATTCAGTTTGTGAACACCATGTACGGAAACAGGATGTTTGCAATGGCATTCTTGTACGTGCTACGTTGATGATGCAGGAATCAGGTGATAAGCACATGATCTGCTTCCAGAATTGTGGTTGGGCGAGTGAGTCCCAGCCTTCACGATAGAGCGCATTTCCGTTGACAAATTCCAATGTTGTGGTGTCCTCGGTGCTTACAACTACTTTCCGGATGATAACTTCCTCTTTGGCCGGTTGTGGAACCGGTAACTGTGCTTCCGCTTTCTGAACCTGATTGCAGGAGGAAAGGGTGATAAAGGCAAGTAGGAGAGTATGGGGTATCAGCTTCCTGATTGACTGCATAGTTTGTTTTTTGTCTTGGATACGTGTAAAGATATAACGGTGTTTCTTTCCGTACATTTTAGCAATTTACTGAATTATTGTGCTTTTTCAAAACTATTCAATAGGGGCATGGTACAATGTAAGGATTCGCCTATTTTTCAACAGATTATATGTGTATAGAGCATATTGTAAGGTCGCTTTCATGGATGCATAGCGCGAAAATGGATAAATTTGCAGGAAAATTCATCAGATATGCAGGGTAAGGTTTTTAAAGATTCTATTGAAATCACGGCTACAAAGGAGCTAAAACTCTTCGTTCGCTCAATTGCGGCTACTTACCAATTCATTTTCCAGCAGGAAACATACGATTTTGTGCAACGGGCAATGATGATTGACCTCGTTGATCGCACCGGTGTAGGCTTATTGGCTGAAAGATTCGTGAAGCAAAAGGAAGGGGAACCGATGGAATTGTCGAAGCAGGAGGTGTACCTGTTTTATACGATGATGGAATTGGTGTGTCGCAGTTTTTTATCCGATGTGGGCGATGACTTTAAAGCGGTTGCCATGAAGGTGAATAAGGTGTCTGAGGAAAAGTACAACGAGGTACGGAATATGGAGTTGAAAATTGCTCAAACGCTTATTCAGCAGATTCGCCGTGACTTTATGGAAGATCCGGAGTTTGAAGAGATAAACGATCGGGTAGACTTACTCGATAAATAACCTGAACTTAAAATTTCATCGCAAATTCCAATAAGGAATCGGCTTCAGAATCTGCATTTGCAACTTCTTCTGCTGAGCTGAATTTCTTTTTGTCGTCAATAAAAACATTGAACATCCCCAGCGTTTTCCCGAATTCCATATCAGAACCAGAATTGCCTACCATATAGCTGTTCTGAAAATCTATCTCCGGAAAATCATTTTTCGCTTCATATCCCAGGTACGGATGAGGCTTTCGTTTGAGACTTGATCTGTCTTCGTCGGTGGCAGCATAAATCCCATGGATGGTCACTCCCTGATCGCTGAATGCTTCTATCATCCTGCGATGTATAGCATCAAGATCCTGTTGTGTCATAATGCCTGCTCCAACTCCTCTCTGATTAGTGACAATAATGAGTCGATCAAAATGAGCTTGTAAAATCTGTAATGCTTCAAAAACGCCTTCTTCAAAATGAAACTCTTCCCATGTTTTCACATAGTCGGCGGGTAACTCAGTGTTGATTACACCGTCCCGGTCGAGAAAGAGTGTGGAGTGTTTTTTCAAGATTCTTTGGGGTAGAGTCCTTCTTCAATTAACTGGCAGATGATGTGTCCCATCAGGATATGAGTTTCCTGAATTCGTGGTGTATCATTACTGGGAGATTGAAGCAAATAGTCGCAGAGTGATCGCATTTTTCCACCGCCTTCTCCTGTCATTCCTACTGTGATCATGCCGGCATTTTTTGCTTCTTCCAATGCAGCAATTATATTCTTTGAGTTGCCCGAAGTGCTGATTCCAACAAGTACATCGCCTTTTCTTCCACAGGCTTTGATCATTCTGCTGTAAACTACATCGAATGAATAATCATTGGCAACGGCAGTCATATAGGAGCTGTTTACATGCAATGCTTCTGCATACAAGGGCTCTCTGTCAGTGTAAAATCTTCCGGATAATTCGGCCGCTATATGTTGTGCATCGGCAGCACTTCCTCCGTTTCCACAAAATAAAACTTTGCCATCTGCTTTGAAGGTGCGGATACATAAATCAGCTACGTCCTGCAATAACTGTTGTTGTGCGGGGTCGTTGAGGAGCTTTATCTTAACGTCAATCGAGGCTTTGATAATATCGTGGATGGATGACATAGGGCAAATATAAGAATCAATGTGTCAGGATAACAGAACTTCGGTGAAGGCTTCCCAGGAGTACTTCTTTTTTTCCTCTCTGATGGCTTCCCTGAATAGTTCTGGGTTGTCGTAGGAGCTGAATAGTTCGAGGTTCTGCATGATGGATTCGCTGTCGGGGGTAGCTACCAATCCACTTTGTTGATGGTGGATGATTTCGCCTAGTCCTCCGACATTGGTTACCAGCATGGGCTTTTCGAAATGAAAGGCTAGCTGGGAGATTCCACTTTGGGTGGCGGTCCGATAGGTTTGGGTGATGAGATCGGCGGCGCTGAAGTAGTACTTTACTTTTTCATCCGGTATGAAATAGTCGTGTAAGTGTACGCGTTCTTCCAGGCCATATTGGCGAATCAGTTGTTCGTATGGTGCTTTGTTTTCGTAAAATTCGCCGGCAATGAGGAGATGATATTTTTCCCTGGCATGAGTCGATTTTCCGAATGCTTCCAGGAGGAGATCAAGTCCTTTGTAATGTCGGATGAGTCCGAAAAACAAGAGGTAGTTCTGGTTCGGGTCTAGTCCAAGGATGCGGCAGGCTTCCGTTTTTTCGCAACGTTGTCCGTAATGATCATATACCGGGTGCGGACTATAACGGCAAGGCCTATCCGAAAATTGGCGCAAGTCGCGTGTGACCTGGTGTGACATACTCAGAAAGTCATCGCAGGTATTGGTGAAATAGCGGATGAGGGCGGTGTCTCCGGGACGTTTTTCGTGTGGAATAACATTGTCGAGAAGTCCGGTGATGCGAACCGGAAAACGTTTGCGTACCATTCGTCCGATACTTCCCAGGCATGGCGCCATGAAGGGAATCCAGAAACGAAGCAGGAGATGGTCGGGTTTAAGTGCTGCTATTTCCTTTGCAACAGAAAGCCAATTGAGTGGGTTGAGGGAATGAACGCGCACTCGGATATCAATTCCGGCCGGACCCGGATCAGTACTGTACTGGGTTTTGCCGGGGAATAAAAATCCGGGGTATTGATAACTGAAAGTAAAGATGGTGACGCGGTGACCGGCTGCGATGAGCGCCATGGCCATTCGTTCATTAAATGCTGCAATCCCTCCTCTGAGCGGATGAGCCGGTCCAACAATGACGATATGTGCTGACTTACTCATATCCGGTGGCGGGTGATGCTGATTGGATCAGCAATTTTCCCTTCGCTCGATGAGGTAGTGATTACGTTCCGGACTATTTCTGCCGACTAGTTCACTGATGAATCCGGCAAGGAAAAGTTGCGTTCCGAGAATCATACAGGTGAGGGCGATATAGAAGGAAGGACGATTGGTGATGAGACGGGCAAATTCATTGTTATAAACGGCCCATAATTTTGATACGCCTAAATAACCCGCAATCAGAAATCCGGTCATAAACATCAGCGTTCCCAACGTGCCGAATAAGTGCATTGGTCGCTTTCCGAATTTGGATACAAATGTGATAGATAACAGATCCAAAAATCCATTGATGAATCGCTCTAATCCAAACTTTGTGTTCCCGTATTTTCGTGCTCTGTGTTCAACTACTTTTTCCTGGATTTTTGAAAAGCCCGCCCATTTGGCAATTACAGGTATATAACGGTGCATCTCTCCATAAACCTCTATGCTTTTTACGACATCGGATTTATAGGATTTTAATCCGCAATTAAAATCGTGAAGATTGTTGATGCCCGACATTTTCCTTGTGGCCCAGTTAAAAAATTTACTCGGAATGGTTTTGGAAATCGGATCGTAGCGTTTTTGTTTCCAGCCAGACACGAGGTCATAGCCGTCTTCAACAATCATTTTATAGAGACCTGGAATTTCATCCGGGCTATCTTGTAAATCCGCATCCATCGTAATTACTACGCGACCATTGCAGGCTTCAAATCCCTTTTGGAGTGCAGCAGATTTCCCGTAGTTGCGTCGGAATTTAATGCCTTTGTAGGACGTGCTTTTCTGGCAAAGACCGAGAATAACTTCCCATGATTTATCCTTACTGCCATCGTCGACTAATATTACTTCGTACGAATATCCGTGCTGCTGCATAACCCGGTCAATCCAGGCGCTGAGTTCCGGAAGAGATTCATCTTCGTTGAAAAGCGGAATTACTACAGATATGTCGACAGTACTCATTCTTCTTCAGTGTTTTTAAAGACAGGATCACGTTTAACAAATGCAGCTACAATAAACGCAACCAGTAGCCCACCTAGTATTTTGTTGAAAATATCAGAGGTCACTACATCTCCCATGTTCATCTTCGTGATGCTTTCAATTGATTGTTCAAAGGCAACTTCTCCCATCATAGATTTCATAAGTCCTTCTGAAAGCTCTAATGCCGAAAGTAATTCCTGTTTATGATGATCCAGTATCGATCCGTCAATCACCGAGACAAAGGACCATGCCAATGCCCCAAACACGAAGGCGCTGAAACTGGCAGTGAGGAAGGAAAGCCGAAAACCTGACCAATAAATCAGATAACCACCATTTTCGCGGTTTCTGTAGTACAGGCAACTCCATACCATAAATACAACAGGTACCCAGGCACCTAACCAGGAGGAAGGACCTAATGGATTGAACCCCAAAGCATAAATGATGAGAAATACCAGAAAACTTCCAAGACCACTTAATGCCCCGAAGTTGAGTGCTGTTTTAATTACCGGAGGACCCTGCATTGGTGCAAATTTAAACGAATTTTTGATCGGAAAAAACTGATATTCAGCGAACCTAAAAATAAAGGAATAAAAAATGGGTAAGCTACTTATATCGCACCGCTCAACCGCGTATCCTTGCTACCTTCCGGTCCTGGGGAGGTTGGCAGGAGCTGGTCGTATAAGACTTACCCGGGACAAAAGTAGTGTTTCTTTTAATAAGTACGGTTTTTTAACAATCGATTTTCGGATAGGATAGAATGTTAGTTTTGTGCCACAATAAAAATCAGCCATGAAATTCTTTATCGATACTGCTAATCTTGAGCAGATTAAGGAAGCCTACGACCTGGGCGTATTAGACGGAGTAACCACAAATCCATCATTGATGGCCAAGGAAGGTATCCGCGGAAAGGATAATATCCTGAAACATTATGTGGATATCTGCAATATTGCCAAGGGTGGTGATGTGAGTGCAGAAGTAATTTCCACTGATTTTGAAGGAATGGTGCGGGAAGGGGAGGAACTTGCTGAACTGCATTCTCAGATCGTAGTGAAAGTGCCAATGATCAAAGATGGCATTAAGGCAATCCGTTATTTTTCACAAAAAGGAATTAAAACCAATTGTACACTGGTATTCTCTGCCGGTCAGGCTTTGTTGGCCGCTAAAGCTGGTGCTACCTATGTTTCTCCATTTATCGGTCGTCTGGATGACGTTTCTACTGATGGATTGGATCTGATCGAGCAGATCGTTCACATCTATGATAACTATGGTTATGAAACGCAGGTATTGGCGGCTTCTATTCGTCATACTATGCATATCATTAAATGCGCAGAACTTGGTGCCGATGTGGCTACTTGTCCGTTACAGCCGATCCTCGATTTGCTCAAACATCCGCTGACTGATTCCGGTCTCGCGAAGTTTTTATCCGACGCAGCAAAGACAAAATAATTATTCTGAAAAAAAGAAAGCGGCTGTAGATTACCTGCAGCCGCTTTCTTTTTAGAATTCGTTTTTTTTATCCTCTGAAACCTGCTTTAAAACCTTTGCTCAGACGTTTTAGTTTTTTATCACCACCAGTGTATCTTGATACAACATCCTTCCAGGATGACCCCGGGTTCAATGGTTTGTCGCGTTGTCCGAGTTTTAATCCAAGTTGATACAATGACCCTTCCAGGAATTTGACATCGTAATTACGTTCAAGCAGTAATTTATAAAGCTCCAGTGATTGGTCAAGGTTACCACGCTCGCGGAATAAATCGCCAGCGTAATTAATTAATCCGGCACTTCCTTTTTCGCGGATATAGCGGTATAGATCCGGATCATGATCGAGTCCGAAGGTGCCTACATGCGCAGTAGCAAAATAATCAGATGCTTTCTCGTAGGCTTCAATAGCAGCGTGGTAACGTCCGTTTTTATCATTCTCACGACTTGATTGCATATAGTCAAGATAAGTTACAGCAGGACGAATACCCATTACCGCACTTTCAATACTATCTACCGCAATTCCACATTCGCTGTTTTCACGGGCAATCTTTAATCCTCTTTCATAAGCCGCGTCAGCTGCAAGGAAGTCGCCATCCGCTTCAAGCTGTTGCCCTTCGTTATAAGCGGCATCAACGTCATTCTGTGCGTTAATACATTGCTGTGTGAAGATGCCTTTTTTTAGCGATGTAGTATGCTTTTCAATATCCTTATCTTTCAGTAGTCCATAACGTTGCTGAATATCCGAAGATCGTCGGTATACAT
>JAGOJO010000034.1 GCA_017995075.1 Bacteroidia bacterium
ATAATAGTTCCCTGCCGGACTAAAATTCATCACAGGAGTATTCAATCCACTTATTTGACCATCTGAAAAACTCCATACACTGGTAGCAATCGATCCGCCTGTAAGAGAAGAAGTATTGGTTAAAGTAACAGCAGCTCCATCACAAGCAGCACCTGAAACAGTAAATGATGGCAATGGAACGGAGTTCACCACCGCTGATGACACTGTAGTATCATAACATCCCTGCGAGTTCATCACAATCAGAGAAACGGAATATGAACCGGTACCTGGATAAGCATGTGATGGATTCTGTGTTCCATATTCGACTGCACTTCCATCCCCGAAATTCCAAATCCAATCCAGAATTGATCCGGAAGAAGTTGTACTTAAATCCGTAAAATTACTGGTATCACCGGGACAAACTAAAGGAACAGAAAATGCACTTACCGGACGCGGGTGAATTGTTACTTCATCGCGGGCGAGTGCTGAACATCCCTTATTGCTGGTAGCAGTCAAGGTTACAAAATATGTTCCGGGATTCGTGAATATATGCGAAGGAGAAATCAAAGTATCTGCAGGAGAACCATCTCCAAAATCCCAATCATAATGTGTAATTGAACCGGAAGCAATAGTACTCAGATTTGGAAAAACTACAGCTCCATCTTCACATCCCGATGGAACAAAAAATCCGGGCTGTGGTATCGGTTCCGTACTAACTGTTTGTGAAACCGAATCACTACAACCATTTGATCCTGTCACAACAAGTACTACATCAAATGCACCGGCTGTTGTATAGGTATGAGGAGTTATTTGAATTCCAGCCAATGGTGAACCATCGCCAAAATTCCACGACCATGCATTGATGGTACCGCCGGTAAAAGTACTTACATCCTGAAATGAACTGGCAGCACCCGGACATACGGGCGTATAATTAAACGCAGCTACAGGAGCCGGCAGAACAGTAGCCTGATGTGATATAGTGTCCAGACATCCATTGCTGCCTGTGACAATTAACTGAACATTATAATTTCCTGCAGAAGCATATGCATGCGTAGGATTTTGAACACCTGTGACAGTACCTCCATCACCAAAACTCCAGTTCCAGCCGGTTACATTACCAACCAGCGTAGTAGACTGATCACTGAATTGCACAAACTGACCTGCACAAGGCTGAGTAGAAGTAAATGCAGCAACCGGAACAGAGGCTACATCAACGGGACCGGCAACAGTATCTGTACAACCCGAAGCCGTAGTGACAACCAAGGTAGTTGTATAGGTTCCCGATGCAGGATAATTATGAGAGGGTGTGCCTGTACCGGTTACTAACGGTGATCCATCTCCGAAATTCCATTCCCAACCGGTGATAACAGTTCCCGCAAAGAGACTGGTATCAGTAAACCCAATCTGATTACTTACACAAGCTGATAAATAGGTAAATCCGGATACTGGTGCAGGAGATGTTGTAATATTTTGCAACAAGGTATCCTTGCAGCCAATAGAATCAGTAACAATCAATTCGGCCGGATAAGTACCGGGCAAGGTATAAGTATGAACAGGTGAAAGAGTAGTATCTAACGGCGACCCATCTCCGAAGTCCCAGCTCCAGGCAACGATACTGCCATTTGGTGAACTGCTCAGATCAGTAAAACCCGTAGGATCACCCGGACAAACCACAGTAGCTGAAAATGACGACAAGGGTTGCGGATCAATTTGGATACTTTGCGTGATCGTATCTGTACACCCACCCATATTGGTCACCAACAATGAAACCGTATAATTCCCCGGCGATGTATAGGTATGCAATGGATTCTGCAAAGCCGAAGTATTTCCATCTCCAAAACTCCAGAGCCATTGATTAATGGGAGTACCCGTGACAACAACAGATGAATCGTAGAACTGTGCTGAATTCTGACAGGCCGCTCCCTGACCGTACGAAGAAGCAATAACTGTAGGTGTAAGAATTGCAGTCAATGTCATGGTACAACCGGTAACGGAAGTCATGGTACATTGGTATTGTGTACCCACCACCGCGTTTTGTACAGTAATGGACTGGGTGGTATCTCCTGTACTCCAGAGGTAAGCTTCAAAACCGATCGGTGCTGTCAGTGTAGTTGAATTCGCGCCACTACAGAAATCACTCAGGATCTGCAGCGGACTACAATAACAATCTACATACGCATAACCGAAGTGACCACCCAGCGAACAATCACCGGTAGAAAATTCAATGGTTACGGTTTGACCGATATAAGGTGAAAGATCAAGTCCGACAGTTGTCCAGTCTTTGTAGTGAATTGTACTTCCAAACTGATTCACGATTGTCTGAAAACCGGGTATTCCTGCAGAAGCATATACGTTATACGTACCACAACCAACAGGATTTCCATTGGCATCATACACACGAATTTCAAAACGTGGTTGCTCTTGCGCTGTATGATTCGGATCTTCCAATACGACAGCATAGCGGTAGATGAACAACGCATTCGTTGGATCAACACTGATCTGATACGACAACTGTTCAGCTTCCGCTCCGATGTTATCATTTCCAAGCCGCGCAGAGAAAGTACCACCCGGAGCAACAACAGTTACTGCACCATTGGTATTCGGATCGGTGCCGGGTCCGGTCATGATGGTATGACGCCCAGGAACAATTCCCGGAGTGATGGAATTAATCGGACAACATAATCCTGTAGTACCTGTCCAGTTTGCAAAACTATTCTGCTCGAAATCGGCATTGGCACAGGAACTCAGCTGCGCAAACGATACCGACGATGTTCCCATCAGCAGTATCATCAGAACGATTAACTGAATTCGTTTTACTACAAGCATATGATCCTCAAAAATCCAATTTTACTTTGACAACTTCAATTTACATCCGCTGAACCGGGAAAAAAGTCAGTTTAACGGAATTCTTACAAAGTTATAAAAAATATTATGCAGAAAACAGTCATTTTCTCTCTGAAAATCCGAAAGAAACTCAAACATTTTAGCTGACTGTTAGAGAAGGAATACAAAACAGCCGAATCTACAGAATGAAAACGGCATAAAAATCAGTCAAAAAAAGGCGGTTTTACCCTCAGAATCACTCCATTTCACTATAAAGCATAAAAAAAGGAGGCTCCCATCGCTGAAAGCCTCCTGTATAAAATTGTTTCTTTTCTTACTTGATGCGGATGAAGCGACGTACGATTGTTCCGTCAGCAGACATCAATCGGGCGCAATAAGTACCGGAAGAAAGATTCTCGGTATTCATAGTTACCTTTTGAGTTTCTGCGTTTCCGTTTGACACCGGAGCTGTCCATACCAGGTTACCCATCAGATCAAACACCTTGAGCGATACTGCAGAAGCTTTCCCAAGTTTGAAGGAGAAGGTAGCAATATCCTGCACAGGATTTGGATAGATTTCCAATTGATTTGCTTCGAGGCGTGTTACGTTATTCAGACCTGTTGTATTCAACGGAGTTGCTTCCACTTTAAAGAAGCCCATTGATGTACCTGCAAGCACTGAACCGAATGCCAGATCCGGAACGAGTTCACCCGGTAATCCACGATAGATATACATGGTTGAATCATTCGCAGCATCGTACACGAGGATATCGCGACGAATAGCAGTATATACGCTGTCAGGATATGTCTGATTGATGCACACCGAAGTGAATGCACCTTCACCACTTGCATTGATATTGGTGAAAGTAGAACCTCCATCGGTAGATTTTACGAATGCATAATCGAGGTTAGATCCGCAGGCGAGATAAAGTGTATCTGTACCGCGAGGATCTACAGCGATATCGTAAATCGGCAATTGAGTCATCCCCGGGTTATTGGTAGCAGTTGGACCATAAGAAACCATTGTCCATGTTGCACCGTCATCCGTCGATTTCCAGAGTGTACCGGGATCAGCCATGCTGCCTGACAAACCTGTACCGCAATAAATCACATTTGATCCGCCGAGTGTACCTTTCGCAAGTGTATTTCCACAGCTGAATCCTGATGGAGAAACGGTAGTCCATGTTGCACCACCATCGGTAGAACGCCAGATGTTTCCTTTTCCGGAAGCACCATTGTTATCACCACCAGTAACTGCCAGCACGGTAGAAGTATTTATGAAGAGGATATCATTAACAGCAGGATTCATATTGGAAGTATTCCAGCCCGAAGGATTCACATTTGTAAAGCCTGTAACACCGGTTGTCGTTACTGCGAAACCGTTAGAGTAACCTGCCACTACGTGCAGACTATCATCCGGATCAATAGCAACAGCAGAAACACCTGCATCATCACCAACATTATTTACAGGGAATTGTCCGTAAGGAGCATTCCATTTGTCGAAGCCGGCAACTGCATTATCAGTGTAAGCAGTGGTATAAGCCAATCCAGCGCGTGTTGCAAGATAGAATGTACCACGTGTTGTTGTACGGGAGATTTTTTTAATGGTCACGGCTTCGAGACCATAGTTATTTGCCATGGCATAAGGACCTGCAGGACCAGTAGTACTTACTACCACTCCACGACCCATTGTACCTACAACCAGATTCATATCGTTCGGGTGAACGGCACCACCATTATTTTGCAAACCGATAGATGTCCAGGTATCACCCATATCAACTGACATAGCCACACCGGGAATAATCATAATCATACCATTGCTCAGCGGAGCAGAAGCTACCCAATTCGGGCTATAGTCCACATCACTCAACATAAAGTTAGAGCCGGGAGAAGTAATGTTAGTCCATGTAGCACCTGCATCCAATGAACGGAACATTTGAGATCCACCCATACCTGAACCAACCATGATCAAGGTATCGCCATTGGCCTGATTCGGGTGAGTGAAGATAGCCAGTGCACCGTTGATCGTACCTGGAAGTGTTATACGTGTAAACGTAGTACCATCGAAGCGATAAAGAGCACAAGGATTGTTTCCGAACTGACCGGTTGAATCAACCAAAATATAGTACGGATATCCGTTACCGTTATTACCGGCTGCAATTCCTTTTACAGTTGCATTCGGATTCATACCTACAATTGCGGAAGTGATATCAACAACATCAGTTGCCGGATTAACAGGAGCAGTATTGTTAACACGAACGATACGTTTACCCATCAGGCAGAACATATTATAATCAGTAAGCGTCATACCGGAAACATTACCCATTCCGTTTAAGCCCATTTGATTCATCATCCAGCCATCCATTGCGGTTGTCCATGTAGCACCACCATCATAGCTGATCACAAGCGCATTCAATGTACCTGCTTCCTGCGAAGTCTGTACTGCTACCCAGTTATTCTGGTTTGTAAGAACGCGCACTGCACGACCACCCCATCCGCGACCACATCCATATTCGAGTGAATCATCCGGAAAAGCACGTGACCATGTTTTACAGGTATCATCAGAGAAGAACAAAGATGCAGGCGAAGAAATAGCCGCGAAGAGACGTTTATTAGTTGGATTAAAAGTAAGGTCAAGACTTGATCCGCCATATAAACCCATATTCGTACGCGCACCGGAAGTGCTGGTAGGAGGACAAGGAACTCCACCACCGGTACCACCACCGGATGAAGTAACATTAATATTCATCGAATTGGTAGATGATAATGGAGAAGAACTTGCTGATAACACATATCCACCAGCCTGATCAAAAGAAATGTTCGTAAAGATCGCCATACCTTTATTAGCAGTAGCAGTAGTCACACCAGCCAGATTACCCGGACCAGCGAATTTTGAAAGAGTAACAGTACCGGTGAACGTAGTATCCGTGCAGTTACCAGCATTTATTGCAGCAACTTCCACCTGGAAAGGTGCATTCACACCCATATTCATTGGATAATTCGTAAAATTCAGATGCATCGCAGGACCGCCGCCTAAGCAACCGCCACCGCCCATTCCACCGCCATTCTGCAGTGAATCGAAATGAATAATACAGTTCATCGATGGCAACGTACTTCCGCTAAATTGAAGATCATAATCTCCAACTGCAGAAACACTAACGCCCATAAAGAGTGCAAGTCCTTTGTTGAAATTAACACTTGTAGGACCACTAAGAGTACCAGGACCAGACAACACCGTAAGTGTAAGCGGACCATTAAACGTTGTATCAATTAAGCCTAATGCATCCAATGCACCCACAAAGAGTGTATCGGGTTGACCGAAAGCCATGGTATCACCACAGTTCGGATTAAACATTGACACAGCCGGACCCGACGAACAGCCTGGCCCCGGAGGCAAACATGGGTCGAAGGGTTGCCCCTGACCGAATGCAAAAGAAGTGCAGAACATGAACATGAAAAACAAGTTCCTGAGTGTTTTTTGTAAGTGCTTTGATCTCATATTAATTTGGTTAGTTAGTCACCTTATTACGTAAGAAATGATGTAAGGTTTCGGGACATTTTGTTTACATTTACTAAACATACCTGATTTTCAATGCATTATAGCCTCTTTTCAGGACAGTTTTACCTTGCATCCCACCCTCCTTTCTTCGTAACTTTGCGGCTCAATTTGCATCTCAAATGAAAAACGAAACGAACGTACTCACCGATTATCAAATCAGTGAAATGCTGAAGACTCTGGGGATTGAAAAAATCAACCACGGAGCCACCACCGGAACCAAATGGTTTCAGACAAAAGGAGAAATCATTGAATCTTATTCGCCGGCCGATGGAAGTTTAATCGCTTCTGTTCAGCAGGCTACTACTGAAGATTACGAACAGATCATTGAAAAAGCACAGGAAGCATTTAAAACCTGGAGAATGATTCCAGCTCCAAAGCGTGGTGAAATTGTACGTCAGATGGGAGATGCATTACGTCAGTACAAAGAGCCGCTGGGAAAACTCGTTTCTTATGAGATGGGAAAAATTTATCAGGAAGGATTAGGTGAGGTTCAGGAGATGATTGACATCTGTGATTTCGCCGTTGGACTTTCGCGTCAGTTATACGGATTAACCATGCACAGTGAACGCTCACGTCACCGCATGTACGAACAATATCATCCGCTAGGAGTTATCGGCGTAATCTCTGCTTTTAACTTCCCGGTTGCTGTATGGAGCTGGAATGCAATGCTGGCTTTAGTTTGCGGCGATACAGTAGTATGGAAGCCATCTTCGAAAACTCCACTCTGCGCCATTGCCGTGCAGAAAATTATGGAGAAGGTATTAGCCGACAACCAGGTTCCTGAAGGAGTACTGAACCTGGTAGTAGCATCGTCGAAACATGTAGGCGATAATTTCCTTGCCGATAAACGTGTTCCGCTTATTTCCGCTACCGGTTCAACACGTGTAGGACGTCGTGTAGGGAAGATTGTAGGAGAACGTCTCGGAAGATCATTACTCGAATTAGGAGGTAACAACGCTATCATCATCAGTGAAAAAGCAGATCTTGATATCGCATTGCGTGCAGTACTCTTCGGAGCAGTAGGAACAGCAGGACAACGTTGCACCAGCACACGCCGATTGATTATTCACGATAGCATCTACGCAGCCTTCACGCAGAAATTAAAAGCAGCCTACGAACATATTCGTATAGGCCACCCGTTAGATAGCAACACGCTTGTAGGACCATTGATCGACAAAGGCGCAGTGAATGATTTCATCAACGCCATCGAATCAGCCCGTAAAGAAGGTGGTAAAGTTCTTGTCGGCGGAGATGTCCTAAGCGGCGAAGGTTATGAAAGCGGAACGTACGTAGCTCCCTGCATCATCGAAGCACAGAATCATTATCATATCGTACAGGAAGAAACATTTGCTCCTATCCTGTATCTGATGAAATACTCTACAGTAGAAGATGCCATCGCTCAACAGAACGATGTACCACAAGGACTCTCTTCATCTATCTTCACCCGCGATTTACAGGAAGCAGAAGCATTTCTTTCGCACGAAGGATCAGATTGCGGAATTGCCAATGTAAACATCGGAACTTCCGGTGCAGAAATCGGTGGTGCGTTCGGTGGAGAAAAAGATACCGGCGGTGGTCGTGAATCAGGAAGTGATGCATGGAAAGTTTATATGCGGCGCCAGACAAATACCATCAATTACTCCAAAGAACTTCCTCTCGCGCAAGGTATCCGCTTCGATATCTAAAACAAACGTTTATTTTACGGCTATTCAGGAAGCCCTGGCATATTTTTGTCAGGGCTTTCTATTTAGTGACCTGTTTGGACTGGATGGAACACAGATAAAACTGATTAAACGGATTTACACGGATGAAACTTGAACATGAAACATTAACACAGGAAATAATCAATGCATTCTACAAAGTCTACAATACTTTGGGTTTTGGATTTCTTGAAAAGGTATATGAAAATGCCTTGTTCTTAGAGTTAAAAGAACGAGGTATTGAATGTAAAACCCAACAACAAGTCAGAGTATATTATCATGATAATGAAGTTGGTTTTTATATTGCGGATATGATTGTTGAAGACAAAGTAATCATTGAAATAAAGGCTGCTGAAGCTATTTGTGAACAGCACGAGTGCCAGTTAATTAATTATTTGCGTGCTACTGATAAAAGAGTTGGATTACTACTGAACTTTGGACAAAAACCTCAATTTAAGCGTAAGATATTTACACATCATGAGGAACAAAAGAAGTCAGCCTCATTTAAAAAAGTAAAAACAGAAGCTCAAAATTAGTATTTTTGGATGATTAAATCAGCGAAAATCAGTTTCATCAGTTTCATCTGTGTTCCCACCGCCCCATGTTTAAAATAGATATTCATACCCACATAATTCCTGAGCACTTACCGAATTTCAAAGAGAAGTACGGTTATGGCGGATTTATTTCATTGGATCATCACAAACCCTGTTGCGCACGCATGATGATCGACGACCGGTTCTTTCGTGAGATACAGGACAACTGCTGGTCGGCTGAGACACGAATCAAAGAATGTGATCACCACCATATCGACATGCAGGTACTGAGTACAATTCCTGTTATGTTCAGCTATTGGGCACCACCCGCTGATGCTTTAGATCTGAGTATGTTTTTAAATGACCACATCGCCTCTATCGTTCACGCCTATCCGAAAAGATTCATTGGTCTGGGAACTATTCCTCTTCAGGCACCGGATCTGGCTATCAAAGAACTGGAGCGTTGCATGAAAATCGGTTTGCGCGGTGTACAGATTGGTTCACATGTCAACGACTGGAACCTGAATGCACCTGAACTGTTCCCTGTTTTTGAAGCAGCGCAGGAGTTAGGTGCTGCTATCTTCGTGCATCCATGGGATATGATGGGTAAGGAGAAGATGAATAAGTACTGGCTTCCCTGGCTCGTAGGAATGCCTGCTGAAACATCGCTTGCTATCTGCTCGATGATATTCGGTGGGATTTTTGAACGTCTCCCGAAATTACGTGTTGCCTTTGCGCATGGTGGCGGTGCATTCCCTACATCCATCGGTCGCATCGAGCATGGATTTCATGTGCGTCCCGATCTGGTAGCTGTCGACAACAAAGTGAACCCACGTGAGTACCTCGATAAATTTTACCTCGATACCTTGGTACACGATCCGATGATGCTGGATTTTCTGATGAAGCTGATGGGTCCAAAGCAACTTGCTCTGGGAACCGACTATCCTTTCCCGCTCGGAGAACTGGAGCCCGGAAAGCTGATTGGTTCAATGCCGTACAGTGATGAAGTAAAGGAACGTTTATACAGCGGAACTGCACTCGAGTGGTTGGGAATGTCTATCTGATCACTCACCGCTGATGAACTTCAATGGCCTCAAACAGCAATGAGCGCAATCCTTCGTGGTAGATATCGGAAGGTTTCCGGATGATATAATGGCGGATATATTTTCTATCGGTAGCGGTGAGTAAACCGTTTTCATCTGCCAGTGCCGCACCATTGCAGAAACCAAGCTCAACTCTGTCTTTTCGCGGGTTCAGAAAAAACAACATCCGCGGACAATCGAAAAACGGGATTTTATAGCGAATCCGCTCTGTCATCATCGGGTGCAGATTGAGCAATAGTACCCGGATCTCTTCCAGCAATGGCTGAATCCGGGGATCTGAATCGGCAATAAATTCGTCAACAGTCATGGGAGATATTGAATTTACCTAAATTCGTAAAAATTTTCATCTCATGAAGAAAAGTGAAAAAATAAAACCACTGAACTTTTCGACTTCGTGGAGCTATGCCCCGGCACCGGAAGGGACAGAACACGTTCAACTTAAGGAACAGTATTCGCTCTTCATCAATGGTAAGTTTACTGCGCCTGCACAAGGCAAGTATTTCGATACTATTAATCCGGCTACTGAAAAGAAAATCGCGAGCGTAGCCAATGCAGGTGCTTCTGATGTAGACAAAGCAGTAAAAGCTGCCCGTGCTGCACATAGTGGTGTTTGGTCGAAGATGCCTGCTGCAGAACGTGGCAAATATTTATATCGCATCGCCCGCATCCTTCAGGAAAAAGCCCGTGAACTGGCTGTAATCGAAAGTATGGATGGCGGTAAACCAATTCGGGAAAGCCGTGATATCGATGTCCCGCTGGCAGCAGCTCATTTCTTCTACTATGCCGGATGGGCCGATAAAATGGAATATGCCTTTCCAGGAAGAAAAACCCATTCGCTCGGAGTAGCAGGACAAATCATCCCCTGGAATTTCCCGCTCCTGATGGCGGCATGGAAAATTGCTCCTGCGCTTGCCTGCGGTAACACCGTTGTATTGAAGCCTGCAGAGACCACACCGCTCACTGCATTAAAGCTCGCTGAAATTATTCAGGAAGCAGATCTTCCTCCAGGTGTAGTGAATATTCTCACCGGAGCAGGTGCAACAGGAGCAGCAATTGTTGATCATGCAGGAATTGACAAAGTGGCGTTCACCGGCTCGACAGAAGTTGGAAAGATAATTCAACGTGCGTTAGCCGGCACCGATAAAAAATACACACTGGAATTAGGTGGAAAAGCGGCTAACATTATTTTCGAAGATGCAGCCATCGATCAGGCGGTAGAGGGCATCATCAATGGCATTTTCTTTAATCAGGGACATGTATGCTGCGCCGGCTCACGCTTATTTGTGCAGGAAGGTGTCGCCAAAGAAGTGATCCGCAAATTAAAAGACCGTATTTCTACTTTGATCGTTGGAGATCCGCTCGACAAGAACACCGATATCGGAGCGATTAACTCAAAAGCACAGCTCAGCAAAATTAAATCACTTGTGCAGGCCGGAATCAAGGAAGGCGGTGAATGCTGGCAGAGTGATTGCGCTGTTCCTTCAAAAGGATTCTGGTTCCGCCCTACCCTCTTCACCAATGTAGCGCAATCGCATAAGATTGTACAGGAAGAAATTTTCGGACCGGTACTAGCCATCCAGACATTCCGCACACTGGAAGAAGTAGTGGAGAAAGCGAACAATACACCTTACGGACTCAGTGGCGGAGTATGGACCGACAAAGGATCGAAAATATTTAATGTAACCGGACAGATTAAAGCCGGTGTACTCTGGGCTAATACCTATAACAAATTTGATCCGACGAGTCCGTTCGGAGGCTACAAAGAAAGCGGAGTTGGCCGCGAAGGCGGACTTCATGGATTAATGCCTTACGTTAAACTTTCTTAATCAACGGAAATCATGGCAACAAAAACAGCAGTTAAATCTGCCGGAGCAAAGAAGGCAGCAAGCAACGGAAGCACTAACGGTAGTGCCACTACGAAAAAACGACTTGATATCCGTAAGACGTATAAAATTTATATCGACGGTAAATTTCCCCGCACAGAGTCTGGACGCGTTTACCTGCTAAAGAACCTCATCGGCGAACCCATTGCCAACATCTGTCGTGGCTCCCGCAAGGATCTTCGTGACAGCATCGTCAGCAACCGGAAAGCACAGAGTGGCTGGGCCAAACGTTCGGCTTATAACAAAGGACAAATCCTCTACCGTATTGCAGAAACCCTCGAAGGACGCAAAGCACAATTTGTAGAATCATTCATCCGCCAGGGATTATTACCGGCAGCAGCTATTCAGGAAACTGAAGCAGCCATCGACCTGCTCGTATACTATGCCGGATGGTGTGATAAGTACATTCAGGTGTTCAGCAGTGTGAATCCGGTTGAGAGTTCCCATTTTAATTTTTCCTACCACGAACCGATGGGAATAGCAACAGTATTTGCTCCCGAAGAGAGTGGATTACTCGGCATGGTGGCCTCTATTGCTCCGATGATCATCGGCGGAAATGCCATCACTGTTCTGGCCAGCGAAAAATATCCGATGACAGCCATTGATTTCGCAGAAGTACTGCATGCATCTGATGTACCGGGAGGTGTTGTGAATATCATCACCGGTTACCGGAAAGAATTTCTTTCACATGCAGCATCGCATATGGATGTAAATGGAATTGTCTACAGTGATCTCACAGCAGAACAACGTAAGCTCGTACAAACTAATGCAGCAGGGAATGTGAAACGTGTCGTCGATTTTTCGAAGGAAGAAATGGCAACGCCGTACCGTATTCTCTCGGGACAAGAAGTAAAAACCACCTGGCATCCGATCGGGAGTTAAAAAGAAACAGCTGAATACATCAAAGCAGGAGTTCCATTGCACTCATTGAGATGCCGGAACTCCTGCTTTTTTTATAATTTCTGTTCAGTAAAAAAACGAACTAATACGCTCTTTCGTTCAGGCCCTGCACGTAGTTAATGAATGCCTTGCAGGAAACACGGTTACCACCGGGAGTTGGGTAATCGCCACTGAAATACCAGTCGCCGGTATTATCCGGACAAGCCTGATGCAGATCTTCAATCGTCTGGAAAATCACCTCCACTTCCGCATTACAATCGGCCGGTGTCACCAACTTTGCTACACGGGCAGAGATCTCCTCCGCAGTGAAGGGTGCATAAATTTTCTTCACCACGTTCTCTGCATCACCACCTCGTTTCAATTGCTCTTTACACTCTTCAAAAACCTGATCGATTAACGATTCCATATTGCGCTCTTCCAGCAGACTGATCGCCGCTTTGAATGCAATCAGATCGCCGATCTTCGCCATATCGATACCATAACAATCAGGGTAACGGATCTGCGGTGCCGAAGAAACAATTACAATCTTACGTGGCTGCAAACGATCGAGCATACGGATGATACTATTCCGCAGCGTAGTACCACGCACAATCGAATCATCAATCACCACCAGATTATCTACACCGGCTTCAACAGTGCCGTAGGTGATATCATAAATATGCGCCACCATATCACTACGATCATTATCGTTGGTGATGAAGGTACGCAGCTTCGCATCTTTAATCGCAATCTTTTCTGCACGGGTACGGATAGCCAGAATCTCTGAAAGCTTCGCCGCATCTACATTCGCACCCAACTCCAGAATTTTCTGCTTCTTCACCTCACTCAGGAAATCATCCATTCCCTTGATCATTCCGTAGAATGCTACCTCTGCCGTATTCGGAATGTAACTGAAAACAGTATGACGCAGATCGCGGTCGACGGACTTCAGAATGGCAGGACATAAATTCCGGCCCAACTGCTGCCGCTCTCTGTAAATATCTTTATCACTGCCGCGGCTGAAATAAATCCGTTCAAACGAACATGATTTCCGCTCCAGTGGTTCCTTCACCATTTCTTCGCTGACATGACCGTTCTTCTTAATGATCAATGCATGACCAGGTTTGATTTCGCGGATAGCCGACGCCGTTACATTAAATGCCGTTTGAATCTGCGGACGTTCTGAAGTAACTACTACCACCTCATCATCGGCATAGTAAAAGGCAGGACGAATACCGGAAGGATCACGCAACACGAACGCATCACCGTGACCAATCATTCCCGCCATCACATAACCGCCATCCCAATACTTCGAAGAACGACGAAGAATATTTGCGATATCCAGTTTCTCCGCGATAATCGGACTGATTTCTTTCTTCGTATAGCCTTCCTGTTTATACTGATAATAGAGAAGATCATTTTCTTCATCCAGCCAATGACCGATATTCTCCATCACAGTCACAGTATCTGCCTTCTCCCGCGGATGCTGACCGATATCCACCAGATTGGTAAATAGTTCTTCCACATTGGTCAGGTTAAAATTTCCTGCCACCACCAGATTACGGGTCATCCAGTTATTCTGACGCAAAAAAGGATGACAGCTTTCAATATTATTGCCGCCATATGTACCATAGCGCAAGTGACCAAGTAATAACTCACCCAGAAAATCGTAATGTTTCTTCAGCCAGGCCGGATCCTTCAATTTCTCCGGATTCAGCTTCGCCATTTCATGGATCGGGTTATTGATCACCCCAAAAATTTCCGCAATTGCATTCTTAGCCACAGAACGGTGACGATTGATATACCGTTCCCCGGGCTCCATATCGAATTTTATGCAAGCCACCCCCGCACCGTCCTGGCCGCGGTTATGCTGCTTCTCCATCAATAACGACAATTTATTGACCCCATAAAGGGCCGTGCCGTATTTTTCGAGATAATATTCGAGGGGTTTTAACAGGCGGACTAAAGCAATTCCGCACTCGTGGTAAAGAGCATCACTCATGTTTCTCTTCTAAGTTGCAAAAGTACGGAATCAGGGCCGATTTTAAATCATCTTAAGCCAAGGAAAACTGAAAAAAGGCATTTTCCGGCTTCGAAATAGACAATTGATTGTTGATGAGTTCCTCATGAAGGCAGAATTCACACCCCTAAAATGAGGTAAATACCCCTAAATTTGTCCAAAACGGATAAAAATGAGCCCCAAACGATTGTTGGCAGGAATAGCCATTGCCTTTACTACCTTTTCCGCCTGCACAACAGAACCCAACCTCGACAACGTACCGGAGATAAAATTCAGCACTGATGTCCAGCGCATCCTCTCCTCCCACTGCAATTTTGAAGGATGCCATGGCGGTGCTGGTGGTGGAGAATTTTCATTGCAAACTTATGCTGATGTAATGGGTTATGTAGAATCAGGAGATGCACACGCCAGCAACCTGTATAAAGTCATTACCAAAAGAGGATTCGTGGAAGAAAGGATGCCTCCCAGCGGTTACCAGACTGTTAGCGCAGAAGATGTGAAACTGATTTACTGGTGGATTGAACAGGGCGCTAAAAACAATTAAGAAAGAACGATGAAAAGTATAAAAACACTACTGCTGATTTGCACAGCAGCCGGATTAAGTCTCATGAGTGCCTGTTACTACGACAGCGCAGAAGAATTAAATCCCAACTTCGGACAATTAGGCAACTGCGATACCAGCGGTACTATCTCCTATAGTGCACAGGTTGCACCCATCATGACTACCTTCTGCGGTACCAGCGGAGGATCTGCATCCGGATGCCATGGAAACAGCTCCACCAGCGGAATTCCGCTTGTCACCTGGCAGCAGGTATCAGATGCAGCCAGTGATAATCTCATGGACGCTATCCGTCATGAGAACGGCGCCTCAGCCATGCCAAAAGGCGGCGGTAAACTCGACAACTGCCGAATAGCCACTGTACAAAAATGGATCGACGAAGGAAAACTGAACAACTAAAAATTTTTAACTTCTCCAATCGCACAACTATGAATTACCAACGATATATTCTCTCATTCTTTCTTGCTGTTTGCACACTTCCTTCCTTCGCACAGGACGAAGCAGATAAAATTCTCGCTGAAGCAGAAACAAAAGAAAAAGCATACACGATTGCGACTTTCAAAACAACACGTGTCATCAATTTCCACACTATCGAAACATGCGGAAAGCGTACACTTGATTTCCGTATTGCTCACCGCTTTGGCGCGATCAACAGCGGAGCTTATAATCTCTGGGGAATAGATGGTGGAGCGAGTATTCGTCTCGGACTTGAATACAGTTATGACGGAAGATTGATGGTAGGTATCGGTCGTTCAAACGTGGGTAAGATGTTCGATGGATTTGCGAAATACCGTCTGCTACGCCAAACAGAAGACAATTCCATGCCATTAAGCGTGACTTTGTTTTCGGGAATGTATTATACAGGTCTGAAAGATCCATTGAAATCATCCACCGGCTTCGATCGTTATGAGAAATCGTATAGCAGAATGTCGTTTGTACATCAAGCTATTGTCGGCCGTAAATTCGGAGAGAAACTTTCCCTTCAGGTAGCGCCATGGTTTGTTCATTACAACCAGGTAGAAGGAATTCTCGACGGGAACGATATGTTCGGAGTAGCAGGAGCCTTGCGTTATAAAATCACCCGCAGTATGGCCATCACCGCTGAATATGCTTTCCGCGCGAACGACTACAGTGATCGCGATTATTACGATAGCTTTGGTTTAGGTTTTGAAATTGAAACAGGCGGACACGTATTCCAGATGCATGTTACCAATTCATTCGGCCTTTCAGAAAATCAGTTCCTGCCATACACTGATACCAAATGGGGCGATGGTGGTATCCGCATTGGATTCAATATCTCGAGGGTATTTACGATTTAAGGTTCGAAGATCAGGCTCATTGCTTAAGCCATCAGTTCCGCCAGCACTTCATGTGAGCGGATGCTGAATCCCTGCGTATGATGTAATTCAAAGTACGTGATAATGGCCTGCAATAATTTTTTCCGCTCGTCGGCACTCATTTTAATTTCGTGAATATCCTCCAGTGAGAGCTGCAGTAATTCATGAAAACGTTCGCTCAATCCATAATCCAGAAAATACGGATGCATCGGACGGCTTTCACGGAATACACCTTCCTTCATATCGAAATACGGCGACAATCCGGAATAGCTTCCACCCGGATAAAATCCAAGGTAACGACTCAGGTGCAGACAGAAGCATAAATGAAACCTGCTGGTAGTTTCCGGGTGCAGATCCAGCATTTGCACCGCATGATGAATGAAATTGTACAACTCCGGATTAGCCTCTTCTTCTCTCACACTGCGATATAAAACTTCCGCAAGAAAAAGCGCCATTGTTGTTTTCACCGTATCATAAGGAATATGCACTAATGGTGGTGCAGCCGAAACTTCAGCAACACGATGTAAGCCACCTTGTTTTTTAAAATACGCAACTACTTCAATCAGCGTTAAAGGTTGAAAAAGATTATTGGCAAACCGCGCCTTTTGTTTACGCACACCATTCACTAAAAAACTTTGAAGTCCGTGTGTTTCAGTATACGCCTTCACAATGATACTGGCCTCTGCATAAGGCATCACATCCAACACCACTGCACCGGTCTTAACTAACATTTATATTCTGCTGAATGATACGTGAAACAAATACTGATGATATTGCAGATACAACGAATTACTCTTTTACCAATGCAATTAAATCCTGCCCGATATCTTTCCGGTAATACGCATAATCGAAGTTAATAGCTTTTGCGGCAGCGTAGGATTTATCCAGCGCCTCCTGTATATCATTACCGAGTGAAGTAAGTGCTAGTACACGCCCTCCGCTGGTCACCACCTTTCCATTACTATTAGCTGTTCCCGCATGAAACACGATGGTATCACCGGCTTTATCGAGGTGCTGTACTTCGTACCCTTTCTCATAATTTCCCGGATAACCTCCACTCACCATCACTACCGTAGTAGCAAAACGGGCATCCAACTCCAGTTTTACGCGATGTAATTCCTGATTGGCCACTGCACTCATCAATGCTACGAAATCCGTACGGATACGAGGCAACACAACTTCTGTTTCCGGATCACCCATGCGGCAATTATATTCTATCACGAATGGTTCACCTCCTACATTCATCAGTCCGATAAACACAAATCCACGATATTGAATCTGCTCAGCTTCGAGTCCGGCGATCGTAGGTTTCACAATTCGCTCTTCCACTTTTTGCAGGAACACATCATCTACAAACGGCACCGGACTAACGGCACCCATTCCGCCGGTGTTTAATCCTTTATCACCATCTCCTATTCGTTTATAATCTTTTGCTTCCGGCAAGATTTTATAATTCTTCCCATCCGTCAATACAAATACAGAAACTTCGATACCCGATAAAAATTCTTCGATCACTACTTTCTCTCCGGCTTTACCAAACTTACTATCGCCCAGCATTGCTTTTAACTCTGCTTTCGCTTCATCGAGATCATCGAGGATCAACACTCCTTTCCCTGCAGCCAATCCATCTGCTTTTAAAACGTATGGTGGTTTCAATGTTTCAAGAAAGGCATATCCTTCATCAAGACGTGCGAAGGTAAAACTCGCATATGCAGCAGTAGGAATCTGATGGCGTTGCATGAATGCCTTCGAGAAATCCTTACTGCCCTCAAGTTGTGCGCCCGCTTTGGAAGGACCAATCACCGGAATTAACTTCAGCTCTTCGTCGTTCGCAAAAAAATCCACAATTCCTTTCACCAGCGGATCTTCGGGTCCCACAACTACCATACTGATATGCTTTGCGAGCACCAATGCTTTCACTGCATCAAAATCATTGGGTGATACATTCACATTGGTACCATGCTCTGCAGTACCGGCATTCCCGGGTGCGATAAATAAATTACTGCATAGAGCACTGGCCGAAAGACTACGTGCAAATGCATGTTCACGACCTCCTGAACCCAGAAGAAGAATATTCATTGATGTAATGGATTAATAATTCAGATCAGACAATAACAACAAGAAACTTACTTCACTTCCACACCCATGTTGTAGAACATGAATGAATAGATATCTGCAATTTCTTCAATCGATTTACTCAGTGGTTTTCCTGCACCGTGACCAGCCTTCACGTCAATACGGATCAGGACAGGATTAGTACCGCGCTGGTTTTCCTGTAAGGTGGCGATGTATTTAAACGAGTGCGCAGGAACCACACGATCATCGTGATCAGCTGTTGTCACCATCACAGCAGGATAATTTACCTGTTTGATATTGTGCAATGGGGAGTAGCCATAGAGATTTTTAAAATGAGCCAGACTATCACTTGATCCGTACTCCACTACCCATCCCCAGCCAACAGTAAACTTATGGAAGCGCAACATATCCATTACACCTACTTGCGGGAAAGCAACTTTGAACAGATCAGGACGCTGATTGATCACAGCACCGATAAGCAATCCGCCGTTTGATCCACCCTGACAAGCCAGATAAGAAGGCGAAGTATAATTCTGTTTCACCAGGTATTCACCCGCAGCAATGAAATCATCAAATACATTTTGTTTCTTCAGCAGCATACCGGCTTTATGCCATGCCTCACCATACTCACCACCACCGCGAATATTTGCCAATGCATAAACAGCACCTTGTTCCAGCATTGCCAGACGCGCAGCACTGAAACCCGGATTCATATTCGCATTGAAACCACCGTATGCATACAGCAAAGTTGGGTTCTTACCATTTTTCTCCAATCCTTTTTTGTAGACGATAAACATCGGCACCTTCGTACCATCCTTACTTGGATAGAACACCTGTTCAGTAACGAAATCATTCGGATTAAACTTCACCTTCGAACCTCTGAACTCAACGGCCTTCTTCGTAGCGATATCATAACGATAGATAGTTGGAGGATAAGTGAAAGAAGTAAATGTGAAGAACACTTCCTTATCATCGCGATATCCGCCGAAACCACCGGCAGTACCGATAGCAGGCAATGGAATTTCGAGTTCTTTCACACCTTCATAGGTGTACTGATACACGTGCGTAGAAACATCCTGCAGATAATTCAGGAACAATTTTCCACCGGCAGTAGTAGCACCTTCCAGCAATGATTTTGCTTCAGGCACCACAACTTTCCAATTCTTTGTCATGTCCATGTCCGGAGAATAATTTGCCAGATCAACAGACACGATATGATTATTCGGAGCGCCATGATTGGTACTCACCAGAATTTTTGATCCCACATTATCAATCACACCGTATTCATAATCGAATCCTTTAAACAACAATGCCAGTTTACTATCGGGTTTGGTAAGATCTTTATAAAGAATCTCTGATCCATAAGTACCTTGAGAAACATAGATGAAAAGGTAGCGTTCATCTTCTGTCACTGCAGCACCGTAATAACGCAATGGCTGTGTTTTATCTTCGAAGATCAACTGATCCTGCGACTGAGGCGTTCCCAGTTTATGATACCATACCTGATGAAATTCATTTTTTCCGCTGAGTTCAGTTCCTTTATCAGGAGTTGGATAGCGTGAATAGAAAAATCCGTCTTTGTACCAGGAAGCTCCACTGAACTTCACCCATTGCAATTCATCAGTGAGATCTTTTGCACCATCGATCTGACGAACTTTAATTGTCTGCCAATCGGAACCACTTTGATTGATACCATAAGCAGCATATTTATGATCATTGGAATATCCCAGGATACTCACTGCCGCAGTACCATCCTTTGTCAATGTATTCGGATCCAGAAAAACCATTGGAGCACCATCAATTCCTTTCTGATAGTAAATCACACTTTGGTTTTGAAGTCCATCGTTCTTACTGAAGAAATAATATTCTCCCACACGACCCGGAGCTGAAAAACGCTCGTAGTTGAAGATCTCTGTTAAACGTGTCTTGAACTTATCCCGAAACGGAATTTTTTTCAGGTAATCGAAAGTGACTGCATTTTGAGCCTCCACCCAAGACTTCACCTCTTCAGCGGTATCTGTTTCCAGCCAGCGATAAGGATCTTTAACGGTTGTACCGTGATAATTATCCTGCTGATCGGTTTTACGGGTTTGCGGATAACGGATTTGTTGGGCCTGAAGCATACTTACAGTGAACATAAATAACAGGATAAAACCTGCTTTGCGTGGGTATAACATGAGCTGTAGATTGAGACATCAAATGTACACAAAGACCACGAATGACCATCTCCCTCAGGAAATATCCTGACGGAACCGATTTATTCTCACCGGAAAACGGTAATTATTTTACTTTCAGATCCTTCTCGTTCAGCTGGAAACTGGACAAAATCACTCCGCCTTTATCGATATTCATCACTTTCAGCGTACGGTCACCTCGCGGGCCGGAGATATCGAAACGGCTGAAGTTATTCGAAGTCACCAATGTTTCCGGAACACGATAAGGATTTGCTTTCTCCTTTGCCCCTGGTTCAAAAGCACGCGAAGAAATCGGCGAACAGGTAATATCGTACATCTTATAAAACCCTTTCGGTTGCCATCCGATCACTTCAGAGAAATGACGGTCGCCACTCAGGAAAACAACACCTTCGATTTTATATGAAATAATGAAATACATGAGATCATTGAAATCGCAGGGGTAGTCACGCAGATGTTCCTTTTCAGCAATAGGATTCAGTACCTGATTACCTACTACAATAAACTTGAAGGTAGCTTTCGAGCTCAACAATTTATCTTTAATCCAGGAGAGCTGCATGGTACCAAAAAAGTCCTTTTCACAATTCGGTTTACCGGCAACAGAATCGAGTAATCCATTAGGTGCGCGGTGCGAACGGTCATCCATCAGGAAAAACTCACAATCGCCCCAGCTAAATGAACTGTAAATACCATTATCGCCTTCCACACCATAGGTTTTATTGCCCCAGTAGTCGCGGAAGAGTTTCTGAGCTACCGACTTCAATTCAAAAGAACGATCGGCATCATTCATTCCATAGTCGTGATCATCCCAGATTGCAAAGTTCGGACGAGATGAAAGCAGTTGTGAAATTTCTGCTGACTTCCGGTGCTGCGAATAACGGTAACGCATACCCGCTTCAGAGCCATAATCGGATGCACGCAGATAGAGATTATCGCCCATCCATAACATAAAATCAGTCGACATACTCGCCATGGTACGGAAGATATACGGATCCTGTCCGAAAGGAGCGCCATTGGCATCCAGCACAGGATCGTTGATATACGCACATGAACCTGCCAGGAACGAGAAATTAAAAGGCTCTGCATCCGGATTCGCCTGATGAGGTTTCGTAGTAAACGAATGTGTTTGCTCAAACGGAATCACTTTTCCGTTGAGGAGAATTTCATAGTTATACGTCGTGTTCAGTTTCAGTTTTACCAGCTCAAATTTTATCGGATTATACGGAAGCTCCAGCTTACCGGAATAATCCATCTCATAAAAGAATTCTGTATTGTCCTTCTCCCAATAACGCAACATTGCTGATTTCACGGATTGACCTACTTCAAACCAGAGCAAAACAGAACGATGTTCACTATAGCCCATCATCGGACCGGAAATCAATAAAGGCTCCTGTTGCGCATTCATTGAGAGCGAAGAAATCAACAGAAGCAGGAATACAACAAGCTTTTTCATAAGCGAATGAATTTTATACTTAACAGAAGTTGAGTATCAGATATGATTCTCCGTTTCGTACAATTATTTATGGTAAAAATACTAAGTTCCATTACACAAAAAAAGAAATACCCATTTTTGGGGAAAGAGATCCTTCCAAATTACTTTTCACAGACAGAAACACTGAATTAACGGCAGTTCCCGGATTATTTTTCTTTCCGCAAACAGGCAAACACCATATGCTCCAGAAATTTGCTCACTTCCTTGATATCCTTTCCCGAACTGAAATCAGTTAAAGCTGGCAGATTCTGCATGAAAAAAGTCTGGTAATGCGACATCTCCAACAGCGTACTCGCCAGCGAACGACAGAACTTATACTTCGGATTATATTCCTTAAAAGTAGTAGCGATACGTGAAGCAAGATCCTTATACGGCTTAAACAATCTAACTTTATTATCTTCTGTTACATGACGCGTCAGATACGCCTTTGACCCTTCCCAAACGACAATATGATACAAGGAACGCACATCGATTTCATTCGAAGCAGAAGTATCATCCAACTCCTCTGTCAATAATCGAATAATCCGTTTTATTTTCAACTCTGCATCGTTGGTATTCACTCCACTCACCATCACCTTATACTCCAGCCAGCTCCAATACCAGGTAATCAGGTACACCAGCAAACGATGTTTATTTTCAAAGTAGCGGTACACACTTGCCTCTGTTGTTTCAATTTCCGTTGCCAGTTTTTTAAAAGTAAAACTCTCAAAACCCATTTCTCCGATCATCCGAACACTATTGGTAATGATCCTTCGCCCCAAATCACTTTCATCCGGATTCCGGAGATATAAGTGTTCGTTCATCTTAAATTTTACCTGTAGTTCCATGTTGGTTCTATATTTCAGGTGTGAAAGTAATACTTTTGAATAAAATAGTAGGCCGGAACAAAATGAAAATCCCTAAAAATCAGACTACCTTCAAAAACATGTAAACCAACAAAGATTTTTGGGTTTGGTTTGTATTTCGTATTTTCGAATACTCCATGAAAAAGTTCAAATTAGCGCTATACACACTTCTGGCTCTTACAACATTCAACGCTAAAGCCCAAACCTTCAGCACTTTCGGCGGTGCGATTCCCGATGATGGAACCAATGTACGGTTCAACATTCCTGTTACCGGACTCCCGACTTCCATCGATTCCTCTTTTGGTCTGGAAAGCGTTTGTATCAACCTGATTCATCCTTACACATCCGATCTGCATATATTTCTGGTTGCTCCTGACAGTACATATATTGAACTGACCACCGAAAATGGCGGATCAGGAGATAATTACTGGAACACCTGCTTTGTTGATACCGTTCCGAACTTCATCACGAATGGAAATGCACCGTTTACAGGAGATTTTCGTCCGGAAAGTCCACTCTACAATGTCAACAACGGCCAAGATCCCAACCAAACATGGCAACTATTAATTGAAGATGTTTATCCGTTCGCAGATGCGGGATTTCTTTCCACTGTTTCCATCACCTTCGGAAATCATCCCGGACAAGGTATCACTTTACAGTCTTCCAATTTGCCGATCATAAAAATCAATACTGTAGGGCAGATTATTCCGGATGACCCGAAGATTTCAGCGCGCATGATGATCATCGACAATGGTCCGGGAGTGCGGAATTACACCTCTGATACCGCTACCATTTACGACGGCTTCATCGGCATCGAATTACGCGGCTCCAGTTCACAGGGTTTCCCGAAAAAATCATTCGGCGTAGAGACACAGGATAGTCTGGGAGATGATCTCGACACCTCTCTCTTCGGAATGCCTTCGGAAAGCGACTGGATACTCAACGCCAATTATACCGACAAAACGCTGATGCGAAACGTACTGAGCTATGATCTCTCCCGCGGAATGGGTCATTATGCCAGCCGACATCAATACTGCGAACTCCTCATCAACGGACAATACCAGGGTGTATATATTTTCATGGAGAAGATTAAACGTGATCAGGGCAGAGTGGATATCGCCAAGCTGACAACAGCCGACACCACCGGCGACGATCTAACGGGAGGGTATATACTAAAAATCGACAAGTCGACCGGAAGCAGTGGTCCGGGATTCACTTCACCCTACTCACCACCATTTGGCGGACCACCACACACCATGCAATTCGAATATCCCGAATACGATGAAATCCTTCCGGTACAAGCCAGCTACATTGAACAATACTGCGACAGTTTCGAGAATGCATTATACGGACCTCAGTATGCTGATCCACTAACCGGCTATCGCAAATATGTTGATCTCGGATCATGGGTCGATTATTTCCTCCTGAATGAACTTTCAAAGAACGTTGACGGATACCGCATCAGCACGTATTTCTTCAAACAGAAAGACAGTGATGGCGGACTCCTCCACATGGGACCGGTATGGGACTATGACATTGCCTGGGGAAATGCAGATTACTATGGCGGAGATGTCAGTTCCGGGTACAGCTATATCTTCAATCACCCCGGTGACGGCAATCAGGTACCATTCTGGTGGTACAAGCTGATGCAGGATAACTATTTCAAAAACACTGTACGTTGCAGATGGGAAGAACTGCGTGATAGTTTACTCACTACTCCACGTCTCCACAGCTGGATTGACAGCGTTGGAAACTATCTGGATGAAAGTCAGGCCCGCAACTTTAACATGTGGCCCATCCTCGGCGTATATGTATGGCCCAATCCCTCACCCATACCACCCGACTATGCCGGCGTAAAACAGGAACTCAAGGATTGGATCACCAACCGCGCAAACTGGCTTGACACCTTCCTGCCCGGCAACTGCTCCCTCACCGGCATCGACGAAACAGCAGTATACACTAACGTCACCGCCTATCCGAATCCCGCCGGAGACGATACATGGATATTACTTCCCGAAGAAATACACGGCACCACAACACTGCGTATTTACGATGCACCCGGACGATTGCTTTACAGCGAACAGCGCACGGTACACGAACACCGCATACCGTTAGATTTAAAAGGATATCAGACAGGAATACTTCTGATTGAAGCGGAACACCAGGGAAAAGTGTACCGCACCAAAGTCATGAAACGTTAAACGGGATTATTTTTTCTTCAGCACTGACTCCAGCGTGAATTTTCCTCCACCTGCCAGAAACACCGTCAGAAAACCGAAGAAATACATCATCGCCTGCTCCTTATCACCCAGCGGATCACCGGAATGAATCCAGAAAGTAGCCACACCCATAGTAAAAGCTGCTACCAGTGAAGCCCAACGCGTATAGAAACCAAGTACCATCATCGCCGGAGCTACAAACTCACCGATCACTGTCAGCACAAGAGAGGCTGTAGGACCGATACCCAGAAAATTAAAAAACTTTATTTCGCCACCCGCCAGTAGCTTTTCCAGTTTACCGAAACCATGCGTCATCATCAGCAAAGCAAAGCTCACCCGCAGAATGAGTAAAGCAAGATCAGGATAATTTTTCTTCAACATATCTGAGAAATAAAAGACTACTAACGTTAATGGTTATCCGAAATTAATCGAGTTTCAACACTGCCAGGAACGCCTGCTGCGGAATTTCCACAGAGCCTACCTGACGCATTCTCTTCTTCCCTTCCTTTTGTTTCTCCAGGAGTTTACGTTTACGGGAGATATCACCACCATAACACTTGGCCGTTACATCCTTCCGTAAAGCCTTCACGGTTTCACGCGCAATAATTTTCGCACCGATAGCAGCCTGAATCACAATTTCGAATTGCTGACGGGTAATCAGTTCCTTCAGCTTTTCACAGATTTTCTTTCCGAAAGTAAAAGCATGATCACGGTGAATCAACGCCGAAAGTGCATCCACCGGTTCTGAGTTCAGACGGATATCCAGACGCACCAGTTCACTTGCACGATAGCCGATCTGATGATAATCGAACGAAGCATAGCCTTTAGAAATCGATTTCAGTTTATCATAGAAATCAAAAACGATCTCCGCCAGTGGCATATTAAAAATCAGCTCCACGCGATCGGTCGTCAGGTAGCTTTGATTCACGATCTCCCCGCGTTTACCGATACAAAGACCCATCACTGCACCCACGAACTCTGCTTTTGTAATGATTGTTGCTTTGATATACGGTTCCTCGATACGATCCAGTTTACTTGGATCAGGGAAATCACTAGGATTATTTACTACAAACTCTTCACCATTCGTCAGGTACGCCACATAGGATACGTTCGGAACAGTGGTAATTACGGTCATATTAAACTCCCGCTCCAGACGCTCCTGAATAATTTCCATGTGCAGCATTCC
>JAGOJO010000035.1:0-1408 GCA_017995075.1 Bacteroidia bacterium
CGGTAGCAAGTTCGTCCGCCGAGATTTTTAACGATCGGATCTACTTCCAGACGCGCTGTACCGGCATCCATGAATCCATAGTGAACACGGTATTCAAGAACTTCACTTGGACCAAAGGCCTGATTATTCACCTTAGCTAAAGGCACCTGAGCACCCGCGATGAAGGGCAGGGTCAGGAGAACGAAAAGGTACTTCAGGGTTGATTTCATTCTTCTTTTGTTTCTGTATTTTCCTCTTCATCTATCAAATCCTGTTCCAAACTACCACCCATGGCAGCTTCAGGGTCTACAGTTCCTTCGATGATAAACTCAGCGCCTTCTTCGGTGGCATCGGAAATAGCCTCAACACCCTCATTAACAGTATCTTCCGATTGCGGGAAATCACCTTCTTTGTCAACAGGTGCATCCGGGTCAATATCTACCGGTATCTCATTTTCGTCCATCAGATCGCTCGGAGTTCCGATTTCATTGTCAGCAATATGCAAATCCTTCAGTTTTGGCAGTTCTTTAACTGATTTCAGTCCGAAGTGATCCATGAAGTTTTTGCTGGTTGCATAGAGCAGTGGCTTTCCCGGACCATCACCTTTTCCGCTGATCACGATCAATTCCTTCTCGAGCAGCTTCTGTATACTGTAATCGCAATTCACTCCGCGGATATGTTCAATCTCCGACTTCGACAATGGCTGCTTGTAAGCAATGATGGCCAATGTTTCCAACGCTGCTGTACTCAAACGACGTTTCGCTTTAATCTGCAACAAGACACTTACAGCATGATGATATTCCTTCTTCGTGAGGAACTGAAATCCTTCAGCGATCTCCACGAGTTCAAAAGAATATTCCTCGGCGTTGTATTTTTCTTTCAGCTCTGAAATCAGGCTATGAAACTGTTCCTTCTTCAATTCCCAGCCGTACGCTGTTTTCAGACAAGATAAAATTTCATCTCCCGTGATAGGCTGCTCAGAAACGAAGATCAATGCTTCGATATGTTGGAGTAAGAGTTGCATGTAAAATTTGTTTCGCTATTCCGGGTATACCGGAGATTAATATTTCTGATTTAATTATACGACTACGTTCACGATTCGTCCGGGAACTACAATCACTTTCTTCGGAGCACCTTGCACAAACTTCGCCATCTCCTCCGACGACATCACTTCCTTCTCCACTTCTTCCTTCGACAACTGCAAGGAGAGATTCATTTTGAACTTCACCTTTCCATTGATAGAGACCGGATATTCAAATTCATTCTCCACCAGGTATTCTTCCTTCCATTGAGGGAACTGCATTTTCGTGACAGATGTAGTATGTCCGAGCAATGACCAAAGCTCTTCTGCGAAATGCGGCGCATACGGCGATAAGAGAATCACCAACGGCTCCAGCACTGCCCGTTTATTGCACTTTAGATCGCTCAG
>JAGOJO010000035.1:1508-13000 GCA_017995075.1 Bacteroidia bacterium
AAGAGGAATTTTGTCCAGAAGCGTACATACAACAAGTGACCGGTGGCATGTTCAGCACCTCCGAGATAAAAATCTACCTGCTGCCAATAGTTCACGGCATCCTTCGATACAAAGTCCTTGCTATTCTTCGCATCCATGTACCGGAGGAAGTACCAGCTCGAGCCGGCCCATCCAGGCATCGTAGTAGTTTCGTATTCGTATTGTCCTTTGTATTTCCAGTCCTTCGCACGCGCAAGCGGAGGTTCACCACTTTCTGTCGGTTGGAACTTATCGATTTCCGGAAGAATCAACGGCAACTCGTTTTCGTCTAACGTTTGCGGCATACCGTCTTTGTAATATATGGGAATCGGTTCACCCCAATATCTCTGACGACCAAACGCCGCATCGCGCAAACGGTAGTTCACCTGACCCTTTCCGATACCCAGCTTTTCGATTTCGCTGATCGCTTCACGGATGGCCATCTTCACATTTAATCCATTGAGGAATCCCGAATTCACGAGTGCTCCATCCTTGGCAGTATAAGCCTCCTGAGAGAGATCACCACCACTCACCACTTCAATGATTGGCAAGTGAAAATGCTTTGCAAAGAGATAATCACGCTGATCGTGACCAGGAACAGCCATCACAGCGCCTGTACCATATCCGGCTAATACATATTCACCAATCCATACCGGAATATGTTCGCCGGTAAACGGATGCAAGACATGCGCACCTGTAAACTGACCACTCACCTTCTTCACCTCTGCCTGACGCTCACGTTCCGATTTATTGGTTGCAATTTTCACATACTCCTCCACATGATTTCGGTACTCCGCTGACGTTATCTTGCTCACGAGTTCATGCTCCGGCGCCAATGCAACATAGGAAACTCCAAAAACTGTATCGGGACGAGTAGTGAACACTTCGATGTATTCATCATGTCCAACCAGTTTAAACCTGATCGACGAACCTTCTGATTTTCCGATCCAGTTTCTTTGCGCTTCTTTCACTGAGTCGGGCCAGTCGAGGGTATCAAGATCACGCAAGAGGCGGTCGGCATAGGCCGTAATCCGCAAACTCCATTGCTTCATCATCTTTCGCTCGACGGGATAACCTCCTCTCTCCGACACACCATCTTTCACCTCATCATTTGCGAGGACAGTACCGAGTGCAGGACACCAGTTCACCCATGCATCGCTGAGATAAGCCAAACGGAAATGCAAGAGGATATCTGATTGTTCCTTCGGCGTAAATGCTTTCCATTGTTCTGCCGTGAAAGGAGATACTTCCTTCTCGATATCGCCGGTCAGGTATTGTGGTTTATTGCAATTGAATCCTTCTGTTTCGAAAGTGCGCACCAGCTGATCAATCGGCTCGGCTTTTTCTGTTTGACAGTTATACCATGAATGGAAAAGACGAATAAAAATCCATTGAGTCCAGCGATAATAATCCGGATCACAGGTACGTATTTCACGATTCCAGTCGTAACTGAATCCGATTTTATCAAGTTGCTCCCTGTAACGACGGATATTCTGATCGGTCGTCACTTTCGGATGCTGCCCGGTCTGGATAGCATATTGCTCCGCCGGCAAACCAAAGGCATCATAGCCCATCGGATGCAACACATTAAATCCTTTCAGGCGTTTATAACGGGACACGATATCGGAAGCGATATATCCCAATGGATGGCCCACATGCAATCCGGCACCCGAAGGATACGGAAACATATCAAGCACATAATACTTCTTTTGTTCGGGCGTTTCTGTAGTGTGATACGTCTGATTCTCGCGCCAATAACGTTGCCACTTATCTTCTATTTCCCGGAAATTATAGTCCATCATACAGGTAATTAGGAGGGCTACGAAGTTAGTAAAAAGAGGGGGTGAATAACTCTTAAGAACAGCGGAAATGGAGGGGTTGATATTTTATATTTTTGTTGAGCTTCATGACAGAGGAAACCAAATTCGTACGTAAGACCCAACGGTCGTCCCGACTCTCCACAATTATCAGTATTTCACTGGTGCTCTTCCTGTTAGGAGCATTGGGAGTGTTACTGCTTCACGCGCATAAACTCAGCGTTTATGTAAAGGAAAACATAGAAATCTCCCTGATTATCAAGCCGGAAGCCGATAGTGTAGCGGTCAACGAGCTGATCGGGAAAATACAGACCTATGAATACATTAAGTCAGCCCGACTGGTATCCAGGGAAGAAGCCGCAGAAGACCTGAAGAAGGATTTGGGGGAAGATTTCATCGCGTTTTTGGGCTACAATCCATTATTTCCGAGCATCGACATCCGTCTGAAAGCTGATTTTGCGGAAGAAACCACCATCAATGCCTTTGTGGGATCGATGAAAATCAGTCCGATAGTAAGCGAAGTACAATATCAGCCATCGCTGGTTGAAAGCATCAACCGGAACTTACGCACCATTACCTGGATCATGCTCAGCTTTAGCGTATTGCTGATTCTGGTATCGGTAGCCCTGATCAATAATACTATTCGCATCTCCCTTTACGCCCGCAGACTCCTCATTAAGAGCATGTTACTGGTTGGCGCTACCCGAGGATTCATCCGTGGCCCCTTCCTGCTCAGAAGCATGTTGAACGGAGTAATAGGCGGATTGGTAGCTATTATTCTCCTCACCGGACTCCTTTACATCGCCATTTTAAAGGTTCCCGAGTTGAGTTTGATCCGCGATTTTGAATTAATGGGCATTGTAGCCGCGGGATTAATCATAACTGGTGTAATTTTGTCCCTTCTATGCACGTGGTTCGCGGTGAATAAATATCTTCGCTACCGCACAGAAAACCTTTACTAAGCTTATGTCTAAAAATACTACTGATAAAAAAGCCACCGGGGTAAAAAACCCTGCTGTTAAAGAAAGTATCGATGATGCTGCCTTTGCTTTTGGCCGTGAGAACTACGTACTTCTGTTCATTTCCATTGGTTTATTGCTAATTGGCTACTTCCTGATGGCAGGTGGCAAGGCGGATAATCCCAATGTATTCAACGAAGAAGTATTCAGTTTTCGTCGTATCACACTGGCACCCATTGTGGTGATGACCGGTTATGCGTTGGCTATTTACGCGATCGTAAAAAAGGCGGACTAATCGCCCATGACCACACTCCAGGCTATCATTCTGGCCATTATTGAAGGCCTTACTGAATTCCTGCCCGTTTCATCGACGGGTCACATGATTATTGCCTCATCGCTGATGGGGATTGCAGAAGATAATTTCACCAAGACATTCACGGTAGCTATTCAGTTTGGCGCCATTTTATCGGTAGTGGTGCTCTACTATAAACGTTTTCTGCAGAGCATTGAATTCTACCAAAAACTATTCGTTGCCTTTATTCCGGCTGCCGTTTTAGGATTTCTCATGGACGACATGATTGATATGTTGTTATCGAATGTCCTGGTTGTAGCCTTCACCTTACTAGCCGGAGGAATATTACTCCTCTTCATTGATTCCTGGCTCAAAGGCGGAACGGGCCCCGAAGCAGAAGAGATCACCTACGCAAAAGCCTTCCGCATCGGTATGTTTCAGTGCATCGCCATGATACCCGGAGTATCACGATCTGCAGCCACAATCATCGGAGGACTCGCTTCCAAACTCGACCGCAAAACAGCAGCTGAATTTTCGTTCTTCCTCGCTGTCCCCACCATGTTTGCAGCTACTATATTTAAAGTATACAAATTTGCAAAAGCAGGAATCGGCGTCACGCCCGAACAAATCAACATATTGGTAATTGGCAACCTGGTAGGATTTATCGTAGCCGGATTTGCCATTCGCTCCTTCATCAGTTTTCTCACCAAACACGGATTCGTGGTTTTCGGATACTACCGCATCGCCGTAGGGATACTCATTATAGTACTCAGCGTACTTGGCGTAGATTTAAAACTTCCGGATTAAATGGAAGCAGTGCAGTCGGAAGACATGGTCTTGTTGATGAACAAGCCACTCACATGGACATCTTTTCAGCTCGTAAAAAAAGTCAAGTGGCTTATTCGTGCCAAGAAAGTCGGACATGCGGGAACGTTAGATCCTCTCGCGACAGGATTACTGGTTATCTGCACCGGTAAAAAAACCAAAACCATCGAAACCATTCAGGCCGCCGAAAAGGAATACACCGGCACTTTTTACATCGGAGCCACCACGCCCAGCTTCGACCTGGAAACAGAACGCGACGCAGAATTTGACATCAGCCATATCACCGAAGAAAAAGTCAGAGAAGTTTTTCAGCAACATATCGGAGAGATCATGCAGGTTCCGCCGATGCATTCAGCCGTCAAGCTCAACGGACAACGCGCCTATAAACTAGCTCGCCGCGGAGAGATGGCCGAGTTACGCCCCAAACCACTTGTCATAAAGACCTTCGAACTCACCCGCTATGCGCTTCCCGAAGTCGACTTCAGAGTAGTTTGCAGTAAAGGCACCTATATCAGAGCTTTAGCCAGGGATATCGGACTCGCACTCGGCGCCGGCGCACATCTAACCGCCCTTTGCCGCACCCGCATTGGCGACTATCTTCTTACAGATGCCCTCACGGTAGCCGATCTTGAAGCTAAATACCCGCGCACCAATACCATAACAACTGCAGATACAAGCCAATCGGCTGATAACCAATAACTTGTGCTTAAATAAAGTTTTTACTAACTGATTAGCAAGCTATTAGGACCTACCCCATAGCGCTCCCCCTGTTTAAAAGCGTATCTTTGCAACCCGTTTTAACGGAAACCTTACATTAATATAACCAGTTGCTTCAGAAGTTTTCATTATCTAAGGCAACATAAACTGACGGCCCGTAAGCATGAAGTTATCAAAGTTCAAATTCGGTTTCAACGAGAAACTATTAGCCACACATCCTGCAGCAAACCGCGACGAATCAAGATTAATGGTGATTCACCGCAAAAGTGGAAAAATCCTCCACCGCTCTTTCCGCGACATCCTCGAATACTTTGATGATGGTGATGTGATGGTGTTGAACAACACAAAAGTTTTCCCTGCCCGTTTATACGGCAACAAAGAAAAAACCGGTGCTAAGATCGAAGTATTCCTTCTGCGCGAATTGAACGCAGAGAGTAAACTTTGGGATGTACTGGTAGATCCTGCGCGTAAGATTCGTATTGGTAACAAACTTTATTTCGGCGACGATGATATGCTCGTTGCGGAGGTAATCGACAATACTACTTCACGCGGACGTACGCTTCGTTTCCTCTTCGATGGTACTTCGGCAGAATTCAGAGATGTGATCGAACAACTCGGGCATACTCCACTTCCGAAATACATTAAACGTAAGGCTGAGCCGGCAGATAAAGAACGCTATCAGACTGTATTCGCGAAGAACGAAGGTGCGGTAGCTGCTCCAACAGCAGGACTTCACTTCAGTCGTGAATTATTGAAACGCCTCGAGTTAAAGGGTGTGAATCTGGCAGAAGTTACCTTGCACGTTGGACTTGGTACTTTCCGTCCTGTAGAAGTGGAAGATCTCACCAAGCACAAGATGGATTCCGAGCAGTTCGCAGTAAATAAAGAAGCGGCTGATATTGTAAACAAAGCAAAAGCAGCCCGTAAAAATATTTGCGCTGTAGGCACAACTGCTATGCGTGCGATGGAATCATCTGTCAGCACCATGGGCGAATTAAAACCGAACGAAGGCTGGACAAACAAGTTCATTTTCCCTCCGTACGATTTCAGTATTGCCAATATGATGATCACCAATTTCCACATGCCTGAATCAACATTGTTGATGATGACGACAGCTTTCGGTGGATATGATCTGATCATGGAAGCTTACAAAGTAGCGCAGAAAGAGAAATATCGTTTCTTCAGTTATGGTGATGCCATGCTGATTCTCGACTAAGAATGAAAAAATTTGCCATCATCGTGGCCGGTGGGCAGGGTATCCGCATGCAGGGTGTCCTGCCCAAACAGTTTTTACCCCTCAACGGTGAGCCGGTACTTGCCCATACCCTCCGACGTTTTCATCATGTAGATATCACCCTCGTGCTGGTGATGAATGCTAACTACATCGATTACTGGAAAGATCTGAGCAGCGGACTAACCGATATTCCATCGCATATTCTGGTTGCAGGAGGAGAAAGTCGTGCGGAATCGGTAGCCAACGGACTCGCCGCATTGCCCGAAGAAGGACTGGTAGCCATTCACGATGCAGTGCGTCCTTTATGTAGTCCGGCCCTCATCGACCGACTCTACACAGCCGGTGCCCAACACGATTCTGCTATTCCGGTGATCGCGGTGAAAGACACCCTCCGTTTACTCAATGATCAGGGCAGCATTACGGTTCCCCGAAGCCAATATCGCGCCGTACAAACACCCCAGGTTTTCCGGTTATCATTGCTAAAAAAAGCCTTTACTCATCCTAATCTGGCCAGCTTCACCGACGAAGCATCCCTTTTTGAAGCAGCAGGACATACTGTTCATCTCGAAGAAGGAGAAGAAAGCAATATCAAGCTCACTGTCCCTTCCGACATGCTTGTAGCCGCCTCAATTTTGAAAGGAATCTGATAGCTTTCTGACAGATTCGGCCTGAAATCGCCCAAAAAAGCCCGTATTCCTTATTATTTTTGTAGTGATGGCGATAAAACCGCCCCTCATCCGACTGTAATAACAGCAGCTAAAACGATCCAAACGGAACGCATAATTCATCGTACAATAAAACTAACAGGAAATTGTTTAAAGACGACAGGGCACGGTGTGCATATCCGTAACTGAAAAAACTATTATTGCAGAAGATGAAGAACGGACAGGTGATCAATAGTTTCTTGCGAGAGCAGCATAAATCGCTGTTATTGCTTTTCAGTCTTTTTCTGTTCTTTTCGGTAACGCCTGCTGTTAGTCAGGAAGCTGATCTTACTCCACATTATGCCACAGTCAATTTTGGTGTTGATACCATCGATGGTTTAGTCGCCAATGAACGGGAGATCCGTGCCGGATTGTTGTACGATGTGGTGCGTGATAAGATCATCTGGGAAAAGGATATGGATTATGCCTATCCTATTGCTTCCCTTACGAAGATGATGGTAGGTTTACTGGCGATGGAAGATATTGCAGCCGGCACCGTTTGCCTGGATGACCGCATCACCGTTACCCGCACATACAAAAAGAAATTACGTCGCCGCCGTTACACCACTTACACCGTTGAAGAGAATTATTCTTTCGAAGATGTGTTGAAGATGGCGATGGTTGCCTCACATAATGAAAGTACGATTTGGATTGCAAAACATTGTTCAGGTACACTCGAGACCTTTGTAGCACGCATGAATCGTCGTGCGATGGAATTGGGGATGACCAAAACGATGTACTCGAATCCATCGGGTTTGCCTGCGATTATGCGTGAACTCGACAACAGCAGTTCGCCGCGTGATCAATTGATTTTAGGTCTCGAATTATTGAAGCACCCGAAGCTGGTAGAGATCACATCAATTCCTTATGCAAACGTACACAATGGGAAAGGCACAGTGAGTTACCGTAACCACAATGGATTGGTGATTAACTATGGAATGGAAGTAGATGGATTGAAGACAGGATTCACCAAAGCAGCGGGATTTTGTCTGGTAGCAGCAGGGAAACGTGGCGACCATCGACTGATCAGTGTAGTGTTCGGTTGTCGTAGTCCGTGGATCAGAAACGGATTAGTAGCAAACATGATGAACACCTACTACGATGCCATTAAGCTGGGTCGTTTAGGAGAGAGTGCACCGGATGTGATGGCCTCGAAAGTTTTTCTTGATAGTGTAAACAGAGGTCTCGCTAAACTGGAGCCAAACCTTGAACCAAGAGTAAAAGACACCGGCAACGACGAGAATTATGCCTACACCTATAAAATGGTGACGCAGAAAATCAAGAAAGCACATACTGTTCGCAGTGGAGATAATCTGGGTCGTATTGCTGATCGTTACAATGTTAGTGTCAGCGAACTTAAGAAATGGAATAAGATGCGCAGCACGACTATTCGTCCGGGCCAGAAGATTTATGTATACAGCACCGTTAAAAAGCGCATACCTGTAAAACTGGTTATTGATCCGGAAGAATCGATTGCAGATCTGCAGCCATCCTCCGACACCACTGAGCAATGCGAAACGGAGATGACCAGTCAGCACGTAACGCATTCTGAAGCAAAAGTAAAACAGGACACTGCGAAACTGAAAGAAGCTGTTGTTGCGAAAAAAACCGAGACACCGGATACAGCACCTCGTCCACGGTTTATTTATCATACTGTACAGTCAGGCGATACTCTGTGGAATATTGCACAGAAGTACAAATCCAACATGGAACAGATTAAAAAGCTGAACAACATCAGCAACAGTAAATACCTCAAACGCGGAGTTAAAATTAAAATTCCCGTTAACGGAAGCTGAGCGAATACCATCTGAGTACTTTTTCCTTCACCCCAAAACATCATCCCCATGAAAAACATTCTGGCATCCATCCTGCTGAGCATTTTGCTGATCCCCGCACTGGCCACGGCGCAACAGGTACAACAAGCACCCAAGCTTCCGGTAGATGAAAAAACCGGACTCATCACCTACACCAAGGTAACAGAACTCACCGGCAGCACGACAGGCAGCTTATATCAGCGCGCCATTGAGTGGGTAAATAAATACTATAAAAATCCGGCAGATGTACTTCGTGAAAAAGATTCTATCGGAGGATTGGTAGTATGCAAAGCACGATTTAAAATTCAGAATCCACCCGATAAAAAAGGACTTTCTACTGACGCGGGAGTCGTGATGTACACACTGAAAATTCAATTTAAGGATGGGCGTTACCGTTATGAACTCTCCGGAATCAACTGGAAACAGCAATCATACTACGCCTGTGAAAAATGGATAGACAAAGCAGCACCAGGTTACAAACCTGAATTTGATTATTATCTCCAGCAGGTAGATGCCAGCGTACGCGAAACCCTCAAGTCGATGGAGAAAGCGATGTCCACACCTGCAGCCGCCAAGAGCGACGAGTGGTAATCAGCAAATACGCTGCACTTGCACTGCATCATGTAATACGGGATGATCAGCATTCATTCCCGACAATGACAAAAGCCCGGGTTTTATTCCGGGTTTTATTTTTCCGCAAAGATGATCGAGTCCGAGGAACACAGCACCATTCCACGACGACCAGAGCATCAACGTTTCAAAAGGAATTTCCGGACAATGCTTTGCAATTTTCTTAAGTTCCGACAACACAGATAAACCGGTATTCGACGCCAGACTATCCGTACCGATAGTCACCCGAACTTTTTCTTTGTACAAGGCTTCCAGAGGAGGAACACCACCGGTAATAAACTCATTCGCCGACGGACAAACACACCAGAACAACTGCGGGTGCAATGATTCCGCCGCATGTATTTCTTCTCTTGTAGTAACTGTATTATGCACCAGCTGCATCCGGTTCGCTTGCGGAAACAGCGGCAATAATTTCTTCAGTGGACGATCAGGAGAAAAAGGCTCCAGCTTACTAAAATCGAAACCGGAAGCGGTAAATAAATCCGCCAACGCACCGGTATGCTTCATACAAAATTCTATTTCCTCCTCCGACTCCTGCATATGAATAGTAAGCGGATCAAAATAATTTACACGAGCAAATAATTCCTGATACAACGCCAGCGACACTGAATACGGCGCATGAGGTGAAAGAGAAGCCGGTAAATCATACGCACCGGTAAATTCCATCAATATATCGATACCCTTCGCAGTAATTTCCGCTGCTCTCTCCGGCTGCAATCCCGGCAACTCCACAAAAGTATGATAGTAGATTTCACTCGCCGCCTTCACAGGAGCAGAGTGAATATAATTAGAGATATCACCAACTGCCACAATCCCTTCCTTCACCATCATCTCATCCGCCATCTGCATTGCCTCCAAGCGAACTGAATCCTCATCAGCGAAACGCAGGGCAATCAGCTGACGGATAAAACCGGCCATACCATTCTCACGACTATTGATCTTCCCAAAGAGATTCGATAATTCCAGGTGACAATGCGCATTCACAAAACCCGGCACCAGCACCTCCACCTCCAGCGACGGATCATTACGACCCGAAGTAAGCTCCAGCACACGCCCATTGCGATCCACAGAAACAGTTACCTCCCGCAAAGGAGGACCATCATTTGTAATCAGCAACCGCGTATAAATTCTTTTCATACCACAAATGTATCAAATGCAATATCATTTCGCACTCAGCGATCCTTCAAACCTTTCTGATTTAAAAAATACAACAAGCGCATCGACAAGCTGATCAGCTTATACGAAAACCAGTTCCATCCACGTTTCAGCGTCGACGTTGTACGATCAAATTCCTCCAGTCGAATTTCCTGACACTGCTCCTTCATCAGTTGTTTCAGCTCGCTACTCACCTTCGAAGCAAAATCATGCTGCAATACCTCCAGGTTCATTTCAATACTGATCAGTTCACTCAGGTGATTCAGATTATGCGAACCCACACTCACCCATCGATTATCCACCACACATACCTTTGCATGCAACACCGAAGCACGATACTCAAACACCTGCACACCTGCGCTCAGCAACTGATCGTACAAATAAGAGATAGCAGCCTTCATAAAAGGAACATCGCTCGTACGACTTAAAATAATATAAATTTTCCGGCCACGCTTCGCCGAACGGATCAATATTTTCAGGAGTCGACGCGTCGGAATAAAATAACTCGCCACGATGATCACCTCCTTATGAGCACCACTCAACATATGTTTATACGCCACTGATATTTCATTCTTCCGACGAATCCAATCGTTCACACTCATCCGCATCAATACGCTTTCCTGCGAAGCACCACCCACATGAATACGTTTTAGTTTTTTCAACCCACCTTGTGTAAATCGTTTTCTGAAAATCCGTTCACACACCGCCGTAATCTGCACACTCAATGGCCCCTCCACCAACAAAGCGTAATCGAGCCAGGGAAGTTCATCCCCATCACCACGGTATTTATTAGAAATATTGATTCCGCCCACCAATGAAATTTTCCCATCGGCCACACATACTTTATGATGCAATCTGCGACCCGCCTGAAAAATTCCCGGAAACGGCAATGGCGAAAAAAAACGGAACAACACACCGGCCTCCTTCATCTCTTCCTCAAACTCTCTCCCCAGACTCATCGATCCAAATCCATCCACCACGAGATATACGTTCACACCCCTCTTCGCGGCATCCTTCAACGCATCTATCACCACCAAACCGGTATCATCACGATCCAGAATATATACCTGCAAGTGGAGGAATTTACGGGCACCATCGATTACATCCAACAATGAGTTGAAGTATTCTTCACCGCCGTGGATGAAGTGAACAGTATTTCCTCCTATGTAGTCGCGGCTGGGCATGATGATATTCAAAGATAGAAAAAGATTTCGTGGAGGGTTGCAGATTACAGTAAGGTTGCAGATTACAGATTTGCACGGAGTGATTAGGATACTACAGATAGTACGGATTTACAGAGTACAGATACTGAAGTAGAGCGGAGCAC
>JAGOJO010000035.1:13100-17980 GCA_017995075.1 Bacteroidia bacterium
GCTCCCGATAGCTATCGGGACGTTGCGTTTAAATTACGAATTTGATTTTAACCCTTAAGTGGAATTCTTCCACTAAACACTTAAAATAAAACGCAAGTTATTACTCGTGAAAATAAACGCGTTTCACACGTTCAGAGATACCGGTGAGGACTTCATAGGGAATGGTTCCGATTTGACTGGAGATATCAATGATAGTAGGTTCCTGTCCGAACACGACTACTTCTGTTCCTTCCCGAGCGGGGATTCCGGAGATATCGATCATGGTCATGTCCATGCAAACGCTGCCAACAATAGGTGCAAGTTGACCCATCACCATCATCTTACCAACTCCATTTCCTAATCGGCGACTCAATCCATCCGCATAACCTATTCCGACAGTAGCAATGGTCATTTCCTTTTGTGCAACACCGCGTCGGCTATAACCTACTGTTTCACCCGGACGAATATGTTTAATCTGCGAAATAGTTGTTTTCAACGTAGACACCATCTGCAACTGACGTTGTTCATTGGGCGTAGCTGCGACTCCATGTAATCCGATTCCCAGTCGTACCATATCCAGCTGTGCTTCCGGAAAGCGAAGGATTCCCGATGAGTTGAGGATATGCCGCAGGATGGGATAATTAAAATGTGAACACAACAATGCACTCATTCTCTGGAAACGATCAATTTGCTCACGGGTGAATGTATCATGTCCCTGTTCATCACTTGCTACGAGGTGAGAAAAAACGGAGGCGATACGAATATGTTTATTGTTCTTCAGACGAATGATCAGCTCGTTCAATTCATCTTCTTCAAATCCGAGACGGTTCATTCCTGTTTCCAGTTCAATATGCACCGGAAAACGGGTGGCACCTGCATCAGAGTTACGACGACGCAATGCTTCCGTAAAATGATTCAGCACTCTGAAATTATACACTTCCGGCTCCAGCTTATAACTGATCATTGCGTCAAAGCTCTGCTCCTCCGGGTTCATCACCATAATAGGCAATGTGATGCCCGACTTACGCAACTCTACTCCCTCATCAGCATAGGCCACTGCCAGATAATCGGCACGGTGAAACTGCAGTACATTCGCAATTTCAAAACTACCACTACCATATGAAAACGCTTTCACCATCACCATAAACTTTGTTTCAGGCTTCAACCTCGACTTAAACAAGTTCAGATTATGGACAATCGCATTGAGATTTATCTCGAGTACAGTTTCATGTGCTTTCTGTTGCAAGGCACGGGAAATTCGCTCAAACCCAAACGACCTTGCGCCTTTAATCAGGATAGTTTCATTGGAAAACGCGCCGTAATTGAGATCACGTAAAAAATCTTCTGTAGAATTATAAAACTGTTTCTCCACTGCAAACAACTCCTGCTGACGGGTGATGGAAGACCCAATACCGATAAGTCTGTTCACTCCTTTTTGAGTTAGTAACGATGCTACTTCACGATACAAAGCAGTTTCATCTTTACCGCTCTGGAGGATATCACTCAGAATAACTGTCCGCTTCCGGTGTTGCTTCTGTTGATTCATAAAATCGAGAGCAATGGTAAGTGAACCGAGATCTGAATTATAGGAATCATTGATCACCGAGCAATTATTGATTCCCTCCTTCATCTCAAGTCGCATTGCCACCGGACTCAGCAATTCCATACGTTGTGCAATCAGCTCCGGTTTGATTTCCAGGAAGAGCATCAACGCCCAGCAGTGAATTGCATTTTCAATCGATGCATCATCGGTGAATGGAATACGGATACCAATGAAATCATTTTTATAAATTCCCTGTACTTCCGTTTCATGTTCCTTCCGATGGATACGACCGATCTGCAGATCAGCACGCATTTTCTTCGACCAGGTAAACGTTGTTACTTGCTCACTCAACACTCCACCATTAACAACTGCATCATGTACTCCGGTATAATCGCGGCAATAAATCAGTTTTGCCGTATGACTAAAGAGCGCAAGTTTCTCTTTGATTTTCTCTGCATGATCTATAAAATTTTCATCATGCGCTGAACCGATATTGGTGAATATACCAATGGTTGGCTGAATGATCGGCTCCAGTTTTTTCATCTCACCGGGCTTCGAGATACCGGCTTCGAACAAACAGAGTTTATGCTCCGGCTCTATCTGCCATACACTCAAAGGCACGCCGATTTGCGAGTTATAACTTTTCGGACTCCGAGCGATCGCATAATCTTCCCGCAGCAATTGAAACAACCATTCTTTAACGATTGTCTTTCCATTGCTGCCTGTAATTCCTACAACAGGTATAGAGAATTGATGCCGATGCCAGGCTGCGAGATCCTGCAATGCCTGCAGAGCATCTTTTACAATCAGGTAATTGGCTTTTACATCGGGTAAAATCGCCTCCTGTTTACAAATGACAAAATTCCGCACACCGCTTTCATAGAGATCAGCCAGGAATTCATGACCATCTCTCCGATCACCACGAATTGCAAAAAACAACGACTGATCAGCACTGACAACCTTCCGGCTATCAGTAATCAAATGCATTACACCGGCATGATCCGGCAATTGCAATACAGTTTCAGCGTGAAGTATTCCGGCTAATTGCGGAAGGGAATAGAGTGGATGCGACATAGCGTGTACTAGGCGGTCTGACCTTCGTACATTACGCTTTTCTGTTCTTTCACATAGCAAGTCCGGCAAAGCGGAATGTAACTGTCTTTTTCGCCCAGCAAAATTAATGAACCATCGTTCACAATCCGGTGCGAATGTGTAGCCAGATCACCACAAGAGATACAAATTGCATGTACCTTCGAAATATAATCGGCGATGGCCAGCAGCTGAGGCATAGGACCAAAAGGTTTTCCGAGATAATCCATGTCCAGTCCGGCAACAATCACACGGGTTCCGTTATTGGCAAGTGTTTCGCAAACATACGGAAGCTGATCATCGAAGAACTGAGCTTCATCGATACCAATTACATCTACTTCGTGACCAAGTAAAAGTATATTGGAAGAAGCAGGTACAGGAGTACTCTGAATCGCGTTGGAGTCGTGGGATACGATATTAACTTCATCATAACGAACTTCAACGGATGGTTTAAAAATCTCAACCTGCTGGCGTGCAATTTTAGCCCTTTTAAGGCGACGAATCAGTTCTTCTGTCTTGCCGGAAAACATACAACCGGCGATAACTTCAATCCAGCCTTTTTTGGATGGTTCACGTTTGGTCTGCTCAAGAAACATGGGATGCGGATATAGGGGAACTAATTTAACGATAGTATACGGCGGATTTGCCAAAATGTTAATAAACCCTCTGTTTCGGTGAATAAAAAAGGGCAAAACCGTTCGGCCTGCCCTTTCCTGTATGTTTAAACAGTGATTATCTGATCACGAGTCGGCTGATTTGAAGATTTTCCTGTTGACGGATAACGACCTGATAAATTCCGGAGGCGGCTCCGCTGAAGTCAACATCGGCACTGTTAAGGCCTTGTTGGAGGAAGATGTTACTTGCAGCTACTTCGCGGCCATTCATATCCACCAGACTCACCGTTGCCGTTCCCGGCTGTTGAGCTTCTACCATAAGACGGGTGATGCCTGAAGTTGGATTTGGATAGATGCCGAATGTTTGAAGAGTTGTGCTTTCGAGTAATCCGGTTGGAGTAGCTGGTCCTTTATTGAAATAGAAATTACCGCTGCTGGATCCATCGAATCCGGTGAAGACCATTTTCCAGAGTTGGTTATTACGATCGGTTACGAAGAATACTGTGCTGTCGGCGATATCCCAGGTAAAGGTTCCCATGTTGAAGGATTTCCACTCATATCCGATGCTGTTGATGTATTCGGAGAACACCGCAGTGCCGGGAGAAGAGATGCTTGTATCAACCGGATAAGCTTTCGCAACTGTAACACTATCGTTTGACAATACACCTGTTACCATGTAAGCGATGGGTGTTTGTGCGAAATACTGACAGAAGGTGAGATCCCATGTATTGTACACAGGCTCACGATCGATGGTAGTATTATTTACGATAGAGTAATATCCGAAGAACTTACCTGTGAAATTTGTTTTGTTCAGATAGGTAACCACTTCATTGCTGCCGTCGAGGTTTGCGAAACGGAAGTTGTAAATTCCACCTGCAAGGTTATCGATGCGCAGTTTGCGGTAATCGGTTGGTCCGAGCTTAATGAAGAAGATAGAATCTCCGGTAATCACATGCGTGATAAAATCATAAACACCCCATCCGAGATCGAACTGATTGGAAGCGTCGTTGGTACGGTTGAGAGCACCGAAGTCCCAGCTTGTATCGGAATTAAACAACTGATAAGCAGGATCACTGACAATGCCTGTAGTGTCGGCGGTTGTCATAGATGCCCATTGCGATGCATCTTTATTTGCCTTCCATACATTCACTCCACGTTTCGAGTTAACGAGGATAGAAGCAGCGAAGCCACGAATCTGGAAAGCTAAATCCCAATCAGTGTTGGTTACATTGCTGAGCTCTCCATAGGTCATGCTATAGAAAGCCTGATTGGTATAACCTGGTCCGACAGAAACGATATCGGAGACCATTTGCGCTTTCACTTCTGCTCCACACACCAGTATCACCAGGGCAATGATTATTTGGTATAACTTTTTCATTTGATTTTGTTAATTATATACGTTGATATTCGAATGTTACAGTTCCTTTGTTGCCGGAGTGATCATAAAAATCCACCATGCGTAATTTATAATAGAAGCCCTGATTATCTTTCAGTACAAAATATAAATCAGGACGGATATAATACTGACTACTTCCAAAATCATAATACTTCCAATCAAAGCCAACCACATCGGCTTTATAGGTAAATGGCATCGGATAGACATGGCCGTATTCAAAATCCATAAACGGCACATAGTCGGGTGTTGAATCTTTCTT
>JAGOJO010000035.1:18080-26243 GCA_017995075.1 Bacteroidia bacterium
GCTTCAAAAGCTAAATCGAATGTACGATAGGAAACAGTATGCATTGTTCCCTTACTCAGGCTTACATACACCTGATCATCATAATTGCTACCCAGCTCTGCCATCACCTGCTGCACAGGACCGGGAGCTGGCAATACGATAGCCTCATCTTCCTTCTGGCAACCAGTGAGCGCCACAATCATCAATATAGATATGTAGAGAAACGATCTCATTTTATTGTCATCGAAATTTTTGCGAAGAAGCAGGTGCCCATTGCCACCGGTGCTTCACCACCATTACCACCACTATGCGCACCACCACCACTCACTGCACGAACGTTGGTTACATCCAGGAGATTTCTAACGCCAAGGGTAACCGAAAGACGCTCTTTCACCAGTTGCTGACGAACAGAAGCATCCATCATCTGGAAACTTTCGTTATCGAAACGCTGAATACTACCATCACCTGACATCAGGAAAACCGGACGATCGCCATAATATTTCCAGAACAGTGACACGGTAGTTTTGGTTTTCTTGAAAGTATAATCAGCAGCAGCATTCACTTCCGGATACCAGGCAACTTCCGGCTGATCTACATCTCCTTCAAACGTACCCCATGTTCCTGTATAAGAAATACCGGCCGAAACTGTAAACTGTTTTTTTGCCAGGCGAGACTTCAACTCCATACCACGACTATTAAAGTGATCGAGGTTCACGTATGTATAAAGAGTACTGGAGATATCATACTGCACGAGAGAAATTTTATTGCGGATATCGTTGTAAAAGAATCCGGGTTCAACTGTCAGCACGTAATCTTGTCCACCCTTTCTGAATTCCAGAGACGCCAGCCATTGATTCGACTTCTCCGCCAGCAGATCCGGATTACCCTGCACATTATGAATACCGTTATCTACAAAATTCAGGTACTGTTCTTTTAAAGAAGGAGCTCTATAACCTTTCGAGAATGATGAACGCGCAGTAATTTTATCTGTAATCTTCACCAATACATTCAGCGAAGGAACAAACGGAGCATCGAAACGGGAATTATAAATAGCACGCACGGAAGGACGAAGAGTAACACGCTCGATGGGTTTATAATCGATACTCATATATCCCGCCACATCAGTCATGTTATGCGTTGCATCATCAATCCTCTTTCCGCTACCTACTTCGTAGTTTGCATCCACACCACCCAGCACACTCCATCTTGCCTTCGGATCGGCCCAAACATAAGTAGCTCTCGAGAAAAACGAATTAAAATTAGTCGTATCATCATCCAGTGGATCCGGTGTTAATTGCTCACTCAGTTCCACCATATCTTTCCGCATAGTGTTTTTAACATACTCATATGCAGAACCTGCGCCTGTAAAATTCAGGACACCATTATTTTTAAATTTCTTCTCCGCCACCAACTGCAGGTTAAAGCGTGTTGTATGATAATACTGATCATTGGCATACGCAACATACGGTGTCACGAATGGCTCTGACTTATTGATCACCTCTTCCTGGAACCATGCTGATTGCAATGTCAGCTTCAGCGTTTTAATAGTACGGGTAAGTTTCACATTCCCGAAATACTGCTCGCGCGGATTCCACAACTGCGAACGTGAATCATTGCTCTCCGGATCCCATCCATCGAAAAAGTTACGACCCAGGTTCAGGGAAGCGGCGGTATTTTTATTTCCGTAATTGACGGTAACATCAGTATTATACTGACCGGTAGTCTCGTAAAAACCAGTAACAGTTGCACTCAGCTGCTGCTTCAACGGTGTTTTCGTGATCAGGTTAATCACACCACCCAAAGCATCTGTACCATACAACACCGACATTGGACCACGCACCACCTCCACTCTATCTATATTACTCAGATTAATCTGACCGAGATCGATATTACCATTCTGACGACCGATCACCGGTACACCATCGACTAAAATTTTAATATGCTCACCACCGGTGCCCTGCATACTCAGACTACTACCCAGCGAAGGATCATACGAAACACGGAGATTCAACTCCTGCGCCAGCAAATCCTTTACAGTAACAGCACCTCTCTTCTCAATATCAGCCGACTTCAACACCTGCACCGGAACAACGGCATCCCGCTGATACCCCGGAATATGATTGCCGGTAATCGTCACCTCACCCATTGTCTTCGGAACTGTTGTAAGCACAATCTCCTCCATAGTAGTTGATGTAATAACAGTATCAACCCGATCAAGGAAGCCAATCATCGAAATTTTACGAATCAATGGCAAAGGCATACCCATCACCCAGGCCTCACCTTTATTATTGGAAATAACAACTGTACCCTTCTCCGACGCATTCAACGGTGAAAAAACGACCACCGCCCCTTCAACAGGTTGACGATCCGCGTTCTTCAGCCGTACATTTTGCGCCTTAGAAAAATACAAATTCCCAATTACACACAGGAACACTATAAATGAAATTCTCCTCATATCTCAGCGGCAAAAATACGTTGCACATAGCCGAAGAAACATGAGCAAGACACTGACGATTGTCACATTTCAATTAATCTGACAATCATCTGACATTTAAAAATCTTCGAAAAGTACAAGAAAAGGCATCCCTAAATATCCCTAATTCCGACCTCAAATGGACAGCAGGGAGACTCAGCAAGAAAATTCCGCCGCTGAATAGGAAAAACGCACACAATTAACACCTCTTGTTCAATACCTTTTCCAGATTCAGGAAATCTCCATCAAAAAAGCCCCAATTTTGTCAGAAGCCGTCACAATAATCCGACGGTCCGCAACGCTTCAATACCTTAAGACTACATCAAATGGAATCTATTACCAGCCTTTTAATCAAACTCAACACCCAAATCAGTGAAGCCACTTCCGCCAACCGGCCCATCAGCCAGCTGGAAAACGATCTCATCAAAGAGACCTTACGGAAGATGTACGACATGATCGGGAACACCAATACTGTTACAAATATTCAGGCTCCGCAAGAACAGCAGATTATCAGAGAAGAGAAATCTCCTGCAATCGGTTTTGCCACCATGGTACAGGAAACCATGAAACATCAACTCAAAGAAGAGCCCAAAATCATTGCACCACCAATACATCAGGAAACTATACCAACCCCTGTAGTGGCAACGACAACTCCACGGGTAATGGAAACGATAGCCTCACCGGCAATGGAAACAGCATCCGCACCGGAAGAGGTAACCATATTGAAAGCTGCACCAGTGGCTGTTACAGAAATTCCGATGGAAATTGAAGTCGTGATTCCTGAACCGGCAACAGCTCCGGCACCTCCACCCGCAGCTGCACCACGTCCCGCCATTGAAGAAAAAGTAATTGCAGCACGCACACAACAGATCAAAGCAGCATCACTATTCGAAGAACAATCAACTGTTGCCAGCAAATACTCCGCGCAGGAAACCATCGGACAAAAGATCAACCGCGACCAACCGGTAAAAACCTTATCGGATGCACTGCAACACACCCATCTCGCCGACCTGAAGCTATCGATTGGTATCAACGAACGATTTGCATTCATCAACGAATTATTTTCCGGCGACCAGCAGCTCTATCATCAAAGCATCGAACACCTCAACTCATTGCAAGTCTACGAAGATGCACGGAAGCTCCTCCACGAAGAATTAAAACAACAACTTGGATGGCAAACAGGATCAGAGCGATTCCGCCAATTTGACGAACTGGTAAAACGACGTTTTCACGCATGATAAAAAAACTGCTATCCCTTCTTCTGCTGATTCAGTTCAGTATTACAGTAAAGTGCCATGGACAAGACAGTCTATACGCAAGAGAAGTAATCAAAGAGCTCACCTCCGAAAAATATAACGGCAGAGGCTATGTGAAAGAAGGAGATAAAAAAGCAGCAGCCTATATTGCCGCAGAATTTAAGAAACACGGACTACAACCGCTCGGCAGTAAAAATTATTTTCAGGAGTTCGGTTTCCCGGTGAATACATTTCCATCATGCATGGAAGTATCCATCAACGGAACAACATTGACTGCCGGCAAAGACTTCATTGTAGATCCCGGCATGAAAAAAACGACGGGACAATACGACATAGTACGCATCGAAAAAAACATGGTGTTGTATTCCAAAGCTGAGATCAGCGGGAAGTGGATATTGCTCGACACAGTTGGAACCGGAATACAGATAAAAAAAGATGACTGGACAGCCTGGAAACAAAACATATTCGGAGCAGCAGGAATGATAATTGTACAGCCTGTAAAACTCACCTGGAGTGTCAGCACTGAAGAAGTAAAATTTCCGGTCATTGAAATAGTTAAATCTGCTTTACCTGCATCACCTGCGAATATCAAGCTCAACATCTGCAATAAATTTATTCCCCGCCACGAAACACAAAATGTAATCGGCTACATACCCGGTAAATCGAATCCTGATTCATACCTTTTCATTTCCGCACACTACGATCACCTCGGACGAATGGGCACCAACGCATGGTTTCCCGGAGCCAACGACAACGCCTCCGGAATCGCCATGCTACTCAACCTCGCGAAACATTATGCACAGCATCCACCGGAACAGTCCATTGTATTTATAGCATTTGCAGGAGAAGAAGCCGGACTAATCGGATCCATGTATTATACAGAGAATCCAGCGGTTCCACTCACCTCCATTAAGTTCCTTCTGAACCTCGACTTACTCGGCACAGGCGACGAAGGGATGATGGTAGTGAACGCCACCGAGTATCCTCAGCACTTCAGCCGCCTCGACAGCATCAATACGCAACAACAATTACTCCCAAAAATCGGACAGCGAGGAAAAGCCGCCAACAGCGATCATTACTTCTTCACGGAGAAAGGTGTCCCGGCATTTTTCTGCTACACCCTTGGAGGCATCAGTGCTTACCATGACATTTACGATGTAGAAAAAACGTTACCTCTCACAAGGTTTAAAGAAGTCTTTCAATTGTTCACAGAATTTCTCGACACCACCAAATAAGAAAGAGGCCAACTCAATAATTTGAGCCAGCCTCTTTTCTGTGTATTTTCAGAAATATCAATTAATCATTTTCGGTAAGGCGTAACTGATAGCGTTGATCATCTGCCCAAACGGTAACCATATACGTACCTGCACTCAAGCCGTTATTCTTTGCTGAGAAAGGCATTGTATACTGACCGGCATCCTGCAATCCTTGCTGATACCTTTTCACCATTTTACCTGTTGCATCCATCACCTCCACTGTAATCATAGAAGGACGAGTCAGCATATATCGGATAGTAGTTGCATCGCGGTAAGGATTTGGATAAGCCTCCACCACAACAGCACCATTCTCCTTGATGATACAAGCCACCACACGGGTAAGTGTAAACTGACCATCATAATCAACCTGACGCAAACGATAGTAGTAGATTTTATTTACCTGAACATCCTCATCCAGGAATTTATAATTTTTCAGCACATTCGTAGTACCATTTCCTTCCACCCAACCGATCGTTGAGAACTGATCAGGATCGGTAGCACGTTGTACTTCGAAGCCTTTATTGTTCACTTCACTTGCAGTAGACCATGCACATTCAATTGCATTTCCTTTTGCCTCAGCGCTAAATGCCAGCAGACTAACAGGCAATGCAGAAGAACCCTGCGCAGTACCAAAACCAACCGATGTACCAGCAGTAAACGACTGACTAATGCCCGAACGAAGTACTGCAGTAACGGGAGGAGAGATACATGAACCGGTAGCCATCGCTGGAATCGCCCATGAGCCACTAACCTGACGCATCACAGTAAACGCAGATGAAGCATTAGTGTACGAACGATTATAAAGTGTCATATGCATATCAGCATTTCCTGAACCAAATGGTACAACTGTCCACGAACCATTATCCAGCGCACCGATATTATAAATTACAGGACAAGATGGATCAGCACCCATCGCCAGCGGAGCACCAGAAGCCCATGGAGCAAAGTGCACACGAAGTGAAGAAATAGCAGGATCATTTCCATTGTAAGTTGAAATATTCATGCGCTGATAACCAGCAGTAGCATGCCCCACAGGGAAATCGAGAATACGAGGTTGCGAAGTAGCACCCGGAAGTGCGCGACGAAGATATCCCTGTACAAAACTCGAAGTATTTCCAGAGCTAACGGCAGCAGAAGCATTATTCAACACATCCACTTCATACGTAGAAGTAATGATCTTACCAGTAGTAAGCGTCAATGAACCGGTTGAACTGATATTCATATCCGAGGCCAGTGAAACACCTGAACCAGAGTTTACCATCAACACATTTTCAAGGTTACCGGTATTATTATACGTCTGAGAACCTGAACCGAAGAACTCGATGATTCCACCGGACCCCGGAGTATAAGTACCACCAAGAGAGTTATTAAAGTTTCCTGCCAGACGAACAGTTTTACTATTCGCATTGAAAGAACTGGTAGCAGCACCAAAAGTGAGATTACCAGAAATATCCATATCGTTATTCAATGTAGCAACACCTGAAACTTTAGCCACTGTAATGTTTACAACATCACTGGTATTTGCAAGGTTACCGCTCATTGTCTGATTGCCTGTACCACTTAAAACGATTGTAGAATTCGGACGAGCATTCAGCGTACCATCATTCGAGAAGTTTCCACAAACATTTAAACTGCGGTTTGTATTAATTGTCAATTGAGCACCTGCTTCAATATTCAACGAATTCACATTCGCACCCACAGCAGAGATCACCGGCTGGTTAGCAGAAGAAGCCAGAATCACCGCAGAACGAGTACAACTTGGAATAGCACAACCGCCCCAGTTAGCTGACTTAAACCAATCGGTATCAGTAGAACCTGTCCAGTAAACAGTATCAGGAGAAGTCAGATAATTCACAGGAGAACCAGTACTAAAGATCAGTGTAAATCCTGACAAACTATTTGAGAAGTTAGAAATGATCAAGACATATTTTTCACCCGACAACACAGGTAATTTACTTACATAAGAATCAGCAAATCCGGGATAAGCTGCAGGCACGGTACCATCTGCAGCACCATAACAACCGGTAACCCCCAGGTAACTGTAATCACAACGAACAGGAGGTGCATCGGCTAAGATACCCGAACAGGAAGTCGCACCTGTACCCTGCACTTTATACAATGCAAAATCATAATCGGTACATGTAGTACTTGGAGCACCAAGCCAATCATTTGGAATAATATTAAATTCCAGATCACCATTGGCATTAATTGGAATTTCATACCAAACGGAACCACGTTCACCTGACTCCAGACAGTTATCGCCAGCACCGGTAAAATCACAGAAATTACCAAACGACTGGAAACCCGGATCACCCACCGGTACGGTATCATTACAAATTGGAAGTGGAACAATACATTCCTGACCAAAGATTGTTGGCAATGCGTTATTACCGTCAATAGCCACCAACCCAAAAGTACCTGTTGATGTACCATAACCATCGGCCATGACATAATAAACAGAACCAGGTGTTAAACCCGTTAAAGCCAATTGAGACATTTGAGTCGAAGTTCCAGAGCAAGCAGTAGCATCATCATTACAATCAAGAGATGCAAGGCCAGAACCACATGTACCAGAATAAACACCTAACTGTGTATTTAACAATGAACCAGGTGTAGTACGCAATGTAACTTTACCGGATGCAGGAGCTGTGAAATAGAACCAGACAGTATTTAAAGTATTCGGAGCAACCCAACAAGATGGAGCAGCCGGCTCACCAGTACTTCCGGAACAGTTTATATCTCCTAGCACTGTAACTCCCAATGGTAACTCAAGTGCATCACAAGGAAGATCATTATCCTGACTACCACCATACGTATTAATCAAGAGATTATATTCCGCACTGGAAGGAGCTGAATAAGTATCGATGATAATATAATAAGTACCGGCCGCAGGGAATGTAACACTTGCAGACAGTGAACCGGAATAACCTCCACCACCGGAAGCGATACAAGTAGTACCTGCAACATCCGGACAACCATTATAAATCTGATAACCGATATTATTCGTAGACGCACCGGAGATTGTTAAACTGATACACTCAGGACCTGTAGTAGTATAACGGTAAACACGATCTTCACCTGACTCATAAATAGAGCCACAGGAAGCAGTACTTGAATTAGAATAATCGTTCCCCATACAAGCCGTATTTTCACCGGTTGCCTGATAAGGTAATGAGGATATTACAATTGGAGCAGCACA
>JAGOJO010000128.1:0-1981 GCA_017995075.1 Bacteroidia bacterium
AAAACTGTAAGATATTACACAAAAACGGATACACGACCCTTCCGCTACGGCTTAACATTGTCATATAAATTATCAAACCAATAATGAATATGAAAAAATTAGTTCTTTATGTAGCAGCGGCAGGATTCCTGTTCGCCTCATGTCAAAAGGAAGATGCCCAACAAACAGAAGTATCAGGTGCAAAGGCAAGTTCCGTTCAAAGCGTGAGTCCGGTTCCACCATCTTATATTAAGAAGGTATTGCTGGAAGAGCTCACCAATGTTAGTGTAGGTACCGCTCCAATGGCCGACCGGGATTTAATTGCTCCGGTACTTGCCAACCCGACACGTGTATTTATGGCGTCATTACACACTGCAGGTTTATTAGGGCAAACACATGCTAATCGTCTGATGACCTCACTCACACCTGGATCACCATCCATTCCATGCGGAATCATTGACCGCACCAACTTTGCAGGAAATGTGTTTCAAAACCCATCCACTGTATCCACGAAAGTTACATCCATGTTATCTCGTCCTACATCCTGTGGTGTAGCTATGAATTCAAATGTAACTGGCCGTTATGCATCTATTGATGTACACGTTGGATTCACTGCCAACATGACTTCATCTTACCGTATGCATGCTTACCTTATTGAAGACGTGGTTTCCAATCCAAACCCATTGTATTCACAAGCAAATGCATACAACAACACAGCAGGAAATCCATTCTATGCACTTGGAAATCCAATCACCAACTACGTACATAAAAATGTAGTACGTAAAGTGATATCACCTGCAAGTGGAGAATCCATTGTACCTGCTGCTCTGGTGGCCGGTGGAAGTCAGGTATTCAGCTACCAGATTGACCTCCTGGAAAAATCGAACACCAGCAGCAAATACAAAGTACTTGCCTTCATCACAGACAATCTTACCGGAGAAGTATTAAATGTACAATGCGGAGAACTTGGACGCCTCGTTGACTGGAACTAATTAAAACAACACATATTCACTGAAAAGGGGCTCGCAAAATGGGCCCCTTTTCTATTTACTGTTATTATAAACGGGTTTAATCACCTCAGCAATTTCACTGAGCATCATCGCAGTTGCTCCCCAGATAACCACTTCACCAATTTTGAAATACGGGGCATTTACAGAATAACCACGAGCACTTCCAAAAGTTCCCTCAAGGATATTTGCAGGATTCAGAAATTCGTTCACACTAAAAAGATGAACTCTTTTCACCTCCGCCTCACTCAACTTCAAATCAGGGACGGAATGGATATATCCCAGAAACGGATGCACCAAAAAATTGCTTGGCGGAATAAACAACGGAGTCAATGGAAACAATACATTAATCATATCCATACTAACACCTACCTCCTCCTCCATTTCGCGCTTCGCGGTAAAATCCAGATCTTCTCCTACCTCCTGCTTCCCTCCGGGAAAACTTATTTGCGAAGCATGCACATCTGCGCCGCCGGTACGTTCAATCAACATAATACCGGTATCACTACCCTCTTTCAAGGGAACAAATGCCGCCATCACTGCTGCCACTTTATAATTACTAAGTTCTTTCAGATAATCACCGGCAGGTTTACGGTGTTGCGGCGCGAGTAGCTGATGTGCGGCGTCGCCAGGTAGTGAAACTGGATTTAAGTCCGATAATTCCTTAACAAATTTCGAAAACCGGTTTCTCATTACTTCATCAATACAGGAGCTGTGGTTAAAGATTTACGTTCACCAATCTGCTGACGCCACATTGCATAATACAACCCTTTCATTGCAATCAATTCATCGTGACGACCGGATTCAACAACATGACCTTTTTCCAACACGTAAATCACATCGGCATGCATAACCGTTGAGAGACGGTGAGCAATCAAAATAGAAATATGACTTCGGTTTTCTGATATATCACGAATTGTTCCTGTAATCTCTTCCTCTGTTAAGGAGTCCAGAGCAGAAGTTGCTTCATCAAACACCAGAAGCGAAGGACGACG
>JAGOJO010000128.1:2081-6929 GCA_017995075.1 Bacteroidia bacterium
GAGCAATCAAAATAGAAATATGACTTCGGTTTTCTGATATATCACGAATTGTTCCTGTAATCTCTTCCTCTGTTAAGGAGTCCAGAGCAGAAGTTGCTTCATCAAACACCAGAAGCGAAGGACGACGGAGCAATGCTCTGGCAATTGACAAACGTTGCTTTTCACCTCCTGAGACTTTCACACCACCTTCCCCGATAACTGTATCAAGACCTTTCTCTGCGCGTTGCAGCAAGCTTTTCAACGATGCCTTATGCAATACATCCAGACAGGCTTCATCGCTCGCTCCCGGTGCTACAAACTGCAGATTTTCACGGATAGTTCCGGAAAACAACTGGGTATCCTGAGTTACAAGTCCTATTTGAGCACGCAAATCATCCAAGCTAATTTGTTCAGAAGGAATTCCATTATACAAGACCTTACCTTCCTGTGGCTGATATAATCCTACCAGTAATTTCACCAACGTAGTTTTCCCAGATCCACTGGGTCCCACAAATGCCACAGTCTCCCCTTCCTGCACCTTTATCGAGATCTCGCTCACCGCTCTGGAAGTAGCCGACTGATGCTTAAATACAACATCTTTCAATTCAAAAGAATTAATCTGACCCAGTGCTGCCGGTTTATCAGGACGCGCCTCCGGTTTAATATCCAGTATCTCCTTAAAATTCTGCAGAGAAACTTCAGCCTCACGGTAGATATTGATTATATTCCCTAATTCCTGCAGTGGTCCAAAAATGAAAAACGAATAGATAAACATTGTAAAGAAATCGCCAATCGAAATTGCCTTGGTAAAAATCAGGTACAACATCATGAACATAATTCCTGTGCGAAGGAGATTCACCAACGTTCCCTGAATAAAACTCAGACTACGGATATACCGTACTTTTTTCAATTCGAGTTTCAGGATTTTATCTGTAGTTGCGTTTAACCGGGATATTTCCTGTCCGGCCAAACCCAGGCTCTTCACCAACTCAATGTTCCGAAGCGATTCTGTAGTAGATCCTGCAAGTGCGGTTGTTTCACCCACTATAATCTTCTGAATCTTCTTCACCTTTTTACTCAGCACAGAGCTAATCACCCCTAAAATCGGAATCACGCTGAAGTAAACCGGAGCAATCAACCAATGAACATTCACAGCGTAAACTGTCACGAAAACAATCGCCACCAATGATGTAAAGAGAATATTTACAAACGCACTGATCAAACGTTCTACATCAGTACGCACTTTCTGAAGTTTACCCAATGTCTCCCCACTCCGCTGATCTTCAAACACCTCATACGGCAGTTCTAAACTATGGCGAATACCGTCAGCATAAATCCGGGCACCCACACGTTGGGTAATCACGTTCACATAATAATCCTGGAAATTCTTAGCCACTCGACTTACGAAAGCCACACCGATAGCAGCCAGAAGCAACAACCCGACTCCTTTAAAGAATTCCGGTTTTGAAAACTTCCCGAACTGCGTCACATAATCATCAATAACATGACTAAATATATACGGATCCAACAGCGAAAAAATCTGATTTACTGCAGCCAGCAACAGGGCCAGCAGAACCAGTTTCCAATACCCTTTCAGGTAACCAAATAATATCTTCATTTGATGGCAAAGTTACGAATTAACAGGAGACTGTTATTTAGTTCTTCCCGGGCCCGTTTCAAAAGGCACAATATGACTTAGATTTGAATCGTTATCCAACTAATGACGAACAACGTGATCAAACATTTTATTACCCTCCTGCTCGCAGCATTGCCGGCAATCAGCTTCTCCCAACACACCATCACCACCAAGACCGGTGAAAAACTTCAGGGAGAGCTTCAGAAAATCCAGGACAACACCGTAACCTTCTTCCACAAAGGGAGCATTGTTACCTTCCAACTGGGACAAATTAAATCCATCGACTTTGAAGGCACACCAGGTTCAGGAGCATCCACAGTAGTTAGTTCCGGAGAAAAAGGAATCAGCTTTGTGATGCCGGGCAGAAAAATTACCAAGCAACCCAGAGTTGACAATCTGACCATGGAACGTGGAGTTGTTGTAGTGGCCATTACCATCAATAAATACGGCGATGTAGTAAAAGCGGAACCCGGTGTTGAAGGAACCACAACTACCAGTCAATACCTTCTTACCAAGGCAAAGCAAGCAGCTGAGAGTGCTAAATACGATGGAGGTACAACAATGCCCCTCGAACAGAAAGGCACCATCACGATTACCTTCTGATCGAATACCCCTCTATATAATCCACTGGCCATCCCGTAAGATGGCCTTTTTTTATTTCCTGCTCGCCCCATTTTTCCTGCCGATATGACGGATACTAACATTCACATCCGCCTAACTGACAGGATAATATCATATAATATGACAACTTGACCTACGTTTTTAAATTGGGTCGTTCTTTGATGTGCCCCCTGCAAAATAACGAACAATGAATTTCAACCAATTCACTACAAAATCACAAGAAGTCCTTCAGGAAGCACAAACCCTCGCCACAGCGAAAGGTCAGCAGGCTATTGAAACCGGACATCTCCTCAAAGCCATGATACAAGGCGATGAGCATGTAGTCCCCTTTTTACTGAAGAAGCTAAATGTAAACATACCGGCCTTCAACAAAGAACTGGATAATCTGATCGATGCATATTCTAAAGTCAGCGGCGGACAACCTTATCTCAGCAATGACGCACAAAACGCTTTGCAGAAAGCACTTGTTCTCATCAAGGATTTCAAGGATGAATTTGTATCACTTGAACATTTACTGCTCGGTATACTCAGCGGAAAAGATGGAGTAGCTAAACTTCTCAAACAATCAGGAGTCAACGAAGCAGATCTTCGTATAGCCATCAAAGATCTTCGCAAAGGCGGACGCGTAACATCAGCCAGTGCCGAAGAAACTTATAACTCACTCGAAAAGTATGCCCGTAATTTAAATCAACTCGCAAGAGAAGGAAAGCTGGATCCGGTAATAGGTCGGGACGAAGAAATCAGACGAGTACTGCAAATACTTTCCCGACGCACAAAAAACAATCCCGTATTGATCGGCGAACCAGGCGTAGGTAAAACTGCCATCGCAGAAGGACTCGCGCACCGAATCATCAACGGCGATGTTCCGGAAAACTTAAAAAGCAAAACCATCTATTCTCTCGACATGGGATCCCTCATTGCAGGAGCCAAGTACAAAGGAGAATTTGAAGAACGATTAAAATCAGTAGTCAAGGAAGTCATCAGCGCCGAAGGAGAAATTGTACTATTCATTGATGAGATACATACGCTTGTAGGGGCCGGTGGCGGAGGCGAAGGAGCGATGGATGCTGCAAACATTTTGAAACCTGCATTAGCGCGGGGAGAATTAAGATCAATCGGTGCCACCACTTTGAATGAGTATCAGAAATACATCGAAAAAGACAAAGCGCTCGAGCGGAGATTCCAGAAAGTAATGGTTGAAGAACCTGACACCAAGGATGCCATCTCCATACTTCGCGGCTTAAAAGAAAGATACGAAGCACATCATAAAGTACGAATCAAGGATGAAGCCATCATCGCAGCAGTTGAACTAAGTGACCGATACATTGCAGATCGTTTTTTACCGGACAAAGCTATTGACCTGGTAGATGAAGCAGCTGCAAAACTTCGACTGGAAATGGACAGTGTTCCCGAAGAACTGGACGAAATACAACGTCGGATCATGCAACTCGAAATTGAACGAGCAGCTATTAAACGCGAAGGTGACCAGAAAAAACTGAAAGAGCTCGGTGAAACTTTAGCCAATCTGAACGAAGAAAGAAATGCTATTAAAGCCAGATGGGAAGAAGAGAAAAAAATCATCGATGCAATTACTCAAACCAAGGAAACCATTGAATCGCTAAAACTTGAAGCTGAACAAGCAGAGCGCGCCGGTGATTATGGAAAAGTAGCAGAGATCCGATATGGTAAAATTAAACAAGCCGAAGAAGATCTGATTAAGCATCAGCATGAACTCACCGAAGCGCAAAGCCACAAAGCGATGATCAAGGAAGAAGTGGACAGTGAAGATATTGCAGAGGTTATTAGTCGTTGGACAGGCATTCCGGTAAAACGAATGCTGCAAAGTGAACGTGAAAAACTTCTCCACCTCGAAGAAGAGCTGCACAAGCGTGTAGTTGGACAAGAAGAAGCGATTGCCGCACTTTCAGATGCAGTGCGCAGAAGTAGAGCCGGACTACAGGATATAAAACGTCCAATAGGCTCATTCATCTTTCTGGGAACTACCGGTGTAGGAAAAACGGAGTTGGCAAAAGCTTTGGCAGAATTTCTCTTTAATGATGAAAATGCACTCACCCGAATAGACATGAGCGAATACCAGGAACGGCATAGTGTAAGTCGTTTAATCGGAGCACCTCCGGGATACGTCGGTTATGATGAAGGCGGACAACTCACCGAAGCAGTAAGACGACGCCCCTACTCTGTAGTCTTGCTTGATGAAATAGAAAAAGCACATCCTGATGTATTCAACATTCTTTTACAGGTATTGGATGATGGAAGGCTCACGGACAACAAAGGCCGCACAGCGAATTTCAAGAACACTATCGTTATCATGACTTCAAACATCGGCGCTCATCTGATCCAGGAAAACATGGAACAAATGAATGACGAAAACAAAGACGAAGTATTGGCCAAAACGCGACTAGAAGTCTTTGACATGCTCAAGAAATCTATTCGTCCGGAATTCCTCAACAGGATTGACGAAGTGATCATGTTCACTCCATTAAGCAGAGAACAGATACATGATATTGTAAAGATTCAATTCAACAGTATCACTAAAATGCTGGAAGGAAACGACATCACCTTACGTATTACGGATGAAGCAATCGACTGGC
>JAGOJO010000036.1 GCA_017995075.1 Bacteroidia bacterium
TTGACCAATACTTTTCCTTTATCGGTGATGACACCTGTTTCTTCGAGTCCGATATTTTCAATGTTCGGTGTGATTCCTACTGCAGAGAGTACAACATCACAAGCGATCATTTCTTCACCTTTCTTGGTTTTTACTTTCACCTGACAACCACTTCCGGAAGTATCTACACTTTCCACAGTGGCTTCAGTCATAATATCGATGCCAATCTTTTTAAATGATCGTCCTAATTGCTTGGAAATATCTTCGTCTTCAATTGGCACAATGTTCGGCATGAATTCTACAATAGTTACCTTGGTGCCCATGCTGTTGTAGAAGTAAGCAAATTCACATCCAATGGCTCCGGAACCAACAATTACCATTGACTTTGGAAGCTCAGGTAATACCATTGCATCGCGGTAACCAATTACTTTCTTTCCGTCTTGCTTTAAGCCCGGCAATTCGCGGCTACGTGCGCCTGTTGCAAGAATGATATGGTTGGCATCGTATGTCGTTATAGTTCCATCGGCAGCAGTGACTTCTACTTTTTTTCCAGCCTTTAGTTTTCCATAACCATTGATAACATCGATTTTGTTTTTCTTCAAGAGAAATTGAATACCCTTGCTCATTCCATCGGCTACATCACGACTGCGTTTGATCACTTTTGGGAAGTCGGCTGAGTAGTCGCTTACCGAAATACCGTAGTCGCCGGCATGTTTGAGGTATTCAAATACCTGTGCGCTTTTTAATAAAGCCTTGGTTGGTATGCATCCCCAGTTGAGGCAGATGCCACCTAATGATTCTTTTTCTACTACTGCGGTTTTTAATCCGAGTTGCGAAGCGCGGATGGCAGCTACATAACCACCCGGGCCGCTACCTATCACTATGAGATCGTATTGCATGGAAAGAAATCCTGTTTTTGAGTCTGCGAAGTTAATTGATTTACTGCCAAGTTTGTAAGTGTTTGTAAATCAGCTATCCGAGGCTCATTGGAGGATGATTTTAGTCTGTAGACCTTCACAGTTGATCAGATACATTCCTTTGGGAAATTGGCTAAGATCAATCTGTTTTTCTGTAATTGGAACCTGTTTTACCATTCGACCTTCTGTATTGTAAACGCAGATGGGGCTTTGAGGCCGGATATGATTTGGTAGTTGGAAAATTCCAGTGCCGGGATTAGGGTACAGACTCATATTTTCTGTTGCTGTTTCTTCGATACCGATCGTGGTGTTGCTGATGCGTGCAAACAGAGCGTTTTGGAAGTAGGGTAATGCGATGTTGATGGTGTCGAATGTGATGTTTGGTGATTGTGTGAGAGATGCACTGAAGTACCAGTTGCCATCCTGATGCATTACCTGATGCATCTGCTTGTAGGAGGAGCTGTCGATGATGTTTTTTGCCCACTGTGTCTGTCCGGAAGCATCGAAGTAAACGATTCCGAGGTTGTATTGGGAGAGGATTGGATTGGAAGTTTGAATGCCGAAGCCCCAGTCAATACTCCCGCGTTGGTTACCGCAGAGAACGATGTTACCGTTGGGGTCAGCGTTAATACTCCGAAAGTTTGCCAACTGAAAATCTCCAACAATTCCTCCGCTTGGATTTGGAGCTTCCTTTCCCCATAAAAATGTACCATTGCTATCTACTTTGGCGAGGAAGAAATCATAAACCCAGTCGGGACCTTGAAACTGAAGATTCCCCCAGCTGAGGGTGTCGAATAATTCTCCGGCTATATAGGCATTGCCGAAGGCGTCGGTAGTAAGATGTGGTGTCTGGAAGGTAATATCATGTGCTAAGTGAACCCATGACCCTTGTCCCATACTGTTTAACCGGAGTAAGAACATCATATAACTATCCGGGACGTTGACAGAGAGTCCGCCTGCAGTGAATGGAGCACCATTACCGGTTCCGCCTGCAACAAATAAATTTCCGTTGGGATCGAATGAAATATCGCCGATGGTTCTGACATTTCCCAATACAACTTGTGCTGCATCATGGCCGTTAGTATCGAGGCGGCAGATGTATCCGTCGGTGAAATTTGTTCGGGCATAATAGACCCATCCATTCGGTGAAAGTGCAAGTCGATATAGAAGAACATCATTGGTGAGTCCTGCATTAAGATTGCGTTTCCATAATAGATTTCCATTGGAAGCAAAGCAAAGTAAGAAGGGGTCATCCACCAGTACACCACCGGAATGCTGAAGTGTATCTTGTCCGTCGATGTCCAGTACATTGATGAAATAACCGGCAATGAAAAGTTGGTCGTTCGGGTCAACAACCATATCTACAATATGCGCTTCCGTTCCAAGATGAATTGTTTGAAGAATGTTGCCGTTCTGACTTCGTCGTTCAATGAGCTGGGTACCGAATGCTTTCATGCTGCCGGCCGATACGATCGAATCATTTCTTGCTGTCCATATTTCGCTGTTGTTTCCTTTGCAGAGGTTCTGGCGGGGGACACCCGGACTAAACTGATAACGGACTTCATAATTGGTGACCCAGTCGAATTGCTGAGCAGTTAGATTAATACAATTGCAAAGCAAAACCAGGAGGAAGGTGACGGATGATTTCATGACGCGGGGTTTAAAAGTGGTGTTAAATGTACTATTCTTCCTGATTCAATTCGTATGAATGCTGTCATTTTTCATGAGAAATTAAATCATGGTTCTCGTGAGATTTATTCTTCCCATTTAAATGCAATCCGATTACATTTGCAACTCAGATTCAGCTTATGCGTTACATCCTCAGTGCCCCAAAACCTGCTACACGATTTTTGCAAATTGAAGCCATCAAAGAATCTACAGCAGAAGGGCCAATAACCATTCAGTTGTCTTCGTGGCGTCCCGGCCGTTACGAACTTGGTAATTTCGCAAAAAACCTGCGGGGAATGCGTGCTTATGGTCCTACCGGGGAACCATTGCCGATTCATAAAGTGACGAAGGATCAATGGAAGATTGAACTCGCTCCGAAAGGCATTATACGTTTTCAGTACGAATATTATGCTGCACAACCCGATGCCGGTGCCTGCTGGATTGATGAGGATCTGATGTATGTAAATCCTGTACATTGTTTGGTGTATGATCCGGATGCAATGCTGGATCCACATGTAATGGAACTGGTGCTTCCTTCTGACTGGCAGGTAGCATGCGGACTCAAAGAAACCAGTAAACATGAACTGATCGCCAGCGATGTACATGAATTGCTCGATAGTCCGTTTTTTGCAGCCCGCGCATTGCATCATCGTACATATTCCGTGGATGATTATCTCTTTCATATCTGGTTTCATGGAGCAGCACAACCGGACTGGAAAAAAATTCTTCACGATTTCGAAGCCTTTACGCGTGTGCAGTTGAAGATGATGAAATCGTTTCCTGTACCCGAGTTTCATTTCCTTGTTCTCTTATTACCGTTCAGATTCTACCATGGTGTAGAGCATACTTCCAGTACGGTGCTGGCTCTCGGGCCCGGATATCAACTGATGCAAAAAGATATGTACACTGATTTGATGGGCGTAGCATCGCATGAACTGTTTCACGTCTGGAATGTGAAAACACTGCGTCCAAAAGATTTTGCTGTGTACGACTATACCCGCGAAAACTACAGCCGATTAGGTTGGGTATATGAAGGGTTTACGACTTACTATGGTGATCTTTTTCTTGCACGAAGTGGTTTCTTTGGTGTGCAAGGCTTTTTTGATGAACTGAATCAGAGGCTGCAACGCCATCTGGATAATTTCGGACGGCATTTTAATTCTGTTGCAGAAAGTAGTTTTGATACCTGGCTGGATGGGTATGTACCCGGTGTGCCATGGAGAAAAACTTCCATCTATGACGAGGGATGCCTTATTGCGATGGCATTGGATTTATATATCCGTCGCTCCAGTAAAAATGAACATTCACTCGATGATCTTTTCGCTCAACTCTACCATGATTTTGCCGGCAGAAAATCCGGGTATCGTGAAGGTGATGTGCTTCGGTTAGCTGTTTCACTTTCAGATGAAGGGGTTACGCGGATTATTGATGAGTACATTCATGGCAGAGTCAATTATGAACCTGTTTTGCAGGAACTGTTACCATCTGTAGGATGTTGGATTTCTTCATCACCTTCGAGGTATGCGAATGAATCGGGGTATGGTTTCAGAGTGATAATTGAAGGTGGTGTATGTAAAGTCACGCAGGTGGCTCCCGGTTCGCCGGCGGAGTTGGCTGGAATAGCAAAAGATGATGAGATCATCGCCTGCAATGGATGGAAAGTGGAAAATAATCTCTCTGATCTGATCAGACTCGAGTCGGGAAAGTCAACCTTTACGGTCTTTTCTCAGCGAAAGTTGAAAGAGATTCAGGCAGAGAAGTCAGAAAAGCGGTGGTTCGACACCGTTAGTATACTTCGTATGGAAGATGCGGATCCTGCAGCGCGGATTGCGTTTACTGCATGGTCAGGTCTTTCCTGGTAAATCAGGGAATATAAGCGATTACTGAAATTTCCACGTTTACATCCTTTGGTAAACGGGATACCTGAACTGTTTCTCGTGCAGGGAAATCTCCGGTAAAGTAAGAACCATAAATTTCATTCACTTTCGCAAAGTCATTCATATCGCGAAGAAAGATGCCCGTCTTCACAATATGGGTGTAATCAGCATCCGCTTCTTTTAAAATAGCACCGATGTTTGTCATTACCTGATGCGTCTCCTCCTCGATGGAGTCCAGCTTGAGAGCACCCGTTGGCGGATGAATAGCAATCTGACCTGATACAAATAACATGTTTCCGGCTTTCACGGCCTGTGAATAAGGGCCGATCGGCGAAGGAGCGGCGGTAGTTTCTAGGATCTGTTTCATAAGTTCTTGCGCAACAAATATCCGAAAACCATCAGAACATCGCAATTGACTTCGGTCATCTTCAGGAAACAGCTAAATTTGACACGCATGCTACTGCTCCTCGACAACTACGATTCATTTACTTACAATCTGCTGCAATACCTCGAAGAAGTAATGCAGGAGGAGATTGCAGTTTTTAGAAATGATGAGCTGACGGTGGAAGAGGCGGGTGAATATGACCGGTTTGTGCTTTCTCCCGGACCCGGACTCCCCGAAGAAGCGGGAATACTGCTACCGCTTATCCGGGCTTATGCTTCTACTAAACCAATGCTGGGCGTTTGTCTCGGACATCAGGCCATGGCAGTGTCGTTTGGCGGACAGCTCAGGCAGTTGAATCAGGTATTGCATGGCGTTTCGCGGGAAGTGATAATAACGTTGACTGATCCTTTGTTTCATGGTATTCCAGATAAATTTCCGGCAGGAAGATACCATAGTTGGGTTCCGGATGAAGCCTCATTTCCTACTTGTTTTGATGTGCTTGCCCGTGGTGAAGAAGAGAGTATTCAGGCACTTAAACATAAAGATTGGCCATTGTATGGAGTTCAGTTTCATCCGGAATCAGTGCTAACGCCACAGGGAAAGTCAATCCTTGAAAACTGGTTGAAAATTACTTCCCCGAAGAGCGTATCTTTGTAGCGAAACAAACTGTCTTGTCGCTCTTCCGAAAGGGAGGGAGGAAAGTCCGGGCAGCATAGGGCACCACACTTCCTAACGGGAAGGGTCAGTTCCGGTAACAGAGCTGATACAGAAAGTGCCGCAGAGAACTATACCGCCATAGGGTAACTTGTGGTAAGGGTGAAAACGTGAGGTAAGAGCTCACGGCCGTTGCAGTGATGTAACGTGCGGGTAAACCTTGTGGGCTGAAAAGCCAAATAGGTTGGGGTCAAGGGCGGCTCGTCTTTGCATTTCGTTCGCGAAGTGCGCCTCAATGGGTAGGCTGATTCAGGTTGCGTGTGAACGTAATCGCAGATAAATGACAAGAGTCCGTGCAAACGGAACACAGAACCCGGCTTATAGGTTTGTTTCATTTTTTTTATTTTGGTGTGTTTCGTTTACAGGGTAAATTGTTCGGCTTACCGGCGACTTTGATGATTTGGTTTTTAGTAGATTTGCATGAATGAATCTCCGGAAACTTTTAATTGCCATCAGCAACAAACACGATCTCTATTACCGTGTGGTGCTGGTGTCTATTTCGATACTGATCATCACTTCATTTTTACCACAGCAGGTACGGTTTAAATTTGATTATCAGATGGGCCAGCCCTGGTCTTATGATGATCTTCGCGCGCCATTCGATTTTCCGGTGTATAAATCAATCGCTGATCTTGATGAAGAAACGAAGGATCTGTTGGCAAAAGCACCGCTGATTTATCGACGGGATGTGGAAATGACTGAAAAGGCAGTGAGTTTTTTTCAGTCCAGGTCGGGTGCAGATGCCCGAATGCTCGCAATTGGAGAATCATTAATCAGGAAAGTATATTCACGCGGTATCATTGATCGTTCCAAACGTATTGAGCCGGAGTCAGGACAGTCCATGTTTGTTGTAGAGAACGGCAAATGGAAAAGAAGTGAACGTAGTATGCATTTTTCGAGTGAGCAGGCTACTGCATATATCCAGAGTGAGTTGAATGTTTTAGCGGGGAAAGATAAGCAGGTACTGGAGGATCATCTGATTGAAAGTCTGCAGCCCGACTTATTCTTTGATCCCGTTCTCAGCAGGGAATATGTGAAGGAGCAGATGCGTCAGCAAAGTCCGCTTCGGGGTGAAGTACAGGAGGGAACTGTAATTATCCGCCGCGGACAAATCGTTTCCAAAACGGAAGCTGATCAGTTGGAGTCGCTGCGTAAAGCTTATCGTGGAGAAGATACCCTTGAATCTTCCTTGCCATGGATTTATCTGGGTTACCTGTTGCTGGTGATGTTGGCGGTTTCTGTATTGCTTACTTTTCTTTGGTTGTTGCGGAAAGATATTTTACTCGACAGCCGTAAAATCACCTTGCTGTTTCTATTGATTGTTGTGACATGTGCATTTTATACGGTACTGCTTGCCAGTAACAAGGTAAATATGCTCATGGTTCCACTTTGTATCCTGCCACTGGTCACAAGGGCTTTCTTTGATACCAGAACCGCTCTCTTTACTCATGTATTGTCGATGCTGATTCTGGGCACGATGGCTCCGGGAGGATTTGATTTCGTTTATATGCAGGTGGTAGCCGGTATGGTGGCAATTTTCAGTATCGTGAACATGAGGAAGCGATCGCAGCTATTCATTGCCGTTAGTCTGATATTTATTGCTTATTTCGTTTCGTTTGTCGGACTATCCTTACTGAATGAAGGAGATATCACTAAAATAAATCCGATGCACTTCATCTGGCTTATTGTGAATTGTCTATTGACATTGCTGAGCTACCCGTTGATTTTCTTTATTGAGAAAACATTCCGTGTGACATCCGATTTCACACTCATGGAGCTTACCGATTTTAATTCGGAGTTGTTGCGTGAACTTGGATTGAAAGCACCCGGCACATTTCAGCATTCTCTGCAGGTGGCCAATCTGGCGGAGTCTGCTATTTATAAAATAGGAGGGAACTCGTTGCTCGTAAGAGTAGGCGCATTGTATCATGATATCGGAAAAATGGATATCCCGATGTACTTTATCGAAAACCAAAGTACACAGGTGAATCCGCATGATGAACTATCGTTTGATGAAAGTGCATCGATTATAATCAGTCATGTCATTCGGGGAATTGAGAAAGCGAAGAAGCATAAACTCCCGGATATGGTAATTGATTTTATACGCACTCACCACGGGACCATGATGGTGCAGTATTTTTATAACAGCTTTGTGAAGAGTTTTCCTGATCAGATTCCGAATGAAGATGATTTCCGTTATCCTGGACCACGTCCTTTCTCGAAGGAGACTGCTGTATTAATGATGGCCGATTCCGTGGAAGCTGCTGCAAGAAGTTTACCTACCCATGATCAGGATTCTATTGATCAGCTGGTGGAGAAAATTATTAATCATCAGATTGAGAGCGGACAGTTCGAAAATTGTGATATAACTTACCGGGAGATCAGTTCAATCAAGAAGATTTTCAAGAAAATGCTCACGAGTATTTATCACGTGAGAGTGGCCTATCCCGGATAAATAGCTTTAGGCATCGATATTGGATTCTGATCCTGGAATTTTGCTTGTTTTTTTAACATTTACAGCTTTTTATTTCACGTAAAGATTTGGTATTTAGATAGATGAGTCATCCACTTATCAACAAATTTTCATATGACGAATATCATTTAGAATTATTCTAAATAAGCTTTTTTATTTGGCTTGTCCTTGCTTTCTTTGCGCCCTCTTTAGAATGATTCTAAATAAAAAGGCGGTGCTATGAAAGTATTGAAAATTACCCTAGCGATTGTTGTATATTTCTTATTGTCAGTGTGTTGTGTGAATGGTCAAGGCTCAGTAGATTGGGTTATTGAGGGTAAAGTTCTTGCTGGCAATGAAAGTTCTGCGGGAGTGGCGGTCCAGATAAAGGGGTTGGAGTTTTCGACGATTACGGATAAGGACGGTGCATTTAAGCTGAAAGGATCTGCTGCAGGAACATATCATTTGCAACTTCATTGCATCGGATGTCAGGATTGGGATTCCATCATAAACCTACAGCCGGGTGCAAGAATTCAATTGACGATTGCACTTAATAAAGAATATAAAGAGATATCGCAGGTGCAGATTTTCGGATCCAAAGCAGATGCCATGCGTAATCTCCCGGGTGCTGCTACATTGATTACTCCGTTACAGATCAAACAAATTCAACCGGTTAGTGCGAACGAAGTGTTACGCAAAGCGCCAGGAGTTCATGCAGTGGATGAAGAAGGTTTGGGTTTGCGTCCAAATATTGGTATTCGCGGTCTCGATCCCGATAGAAGCCGCTACGTATTGGTATTGGAGGATGGTGTTCCCGTCTCACTGAGTCCTTACGGTGAACCTGAAATGTATTATTCCCCATCCATTGATCGGATGCAACAGGTAGAAATATTAAAAGGAAGTTCATCTATTCAATATGGTCCGCGTACGATTGCAGGTGTGGTAAATTATCGCACTGCTGACCCATCTGCAAAACCGGAGGGGACGCTGCAATTGATGGGAGGTGATAACGGGTATTTTTCGGCCTTGTTAGGATATGGTACAACCATAGGAAATACAGGAGTGCAGATTAACTATCTGCGTAAACAAACGGATGACTTTGGTATGTTGCGTCTCCGGTTAAATGATCTTTCTGCAAAATTCCGTTGGATGATTTCTTCAAAAGAAGTTGTCGGATTTAAATTGGGCGTATATGATGAATTTTCGAATGCCAATTATATCGGGATGACGCAGTCAATGTATTTATCAGGACAAAATGATATAACACGTCTCGCACCGGAAGATCAATTCCATATTCGGAGATATTCAGCTTCTCTTACCTATAGCTACATTTTATCAGAACGGTTCCGTTTGGAAGTTTTAGGATTTGCCTATACCACGCAGCGAAATTGGTGTCGCCAGGATTTTGCATATAACTCCATTGATACATCAGGGAATCTTTTACCTAAACCTGCTGATTATTCTGGTGTGACCTGGGGAGATGAAAGTATCAGCGGAGGCGCTATTTATATGCGGAACAGCACAGGCAACAGAAACAGAACATTTGATGTGGCGGGTTCGGAAGTACGTACCCGTTATGCTTTTACTATCGGTTCAATAGCGAATGAGTTGCTGGGTGGTGTACGGTTTATGGCAGAGAAGGCGCATGAAGTTCGTGTTAACGGAGTGTTCGCCGGTGATCTTTCAGGTGAAATATCAGATGAAGAGTATCGTCCTGTTTATGGATACAGTGCCTTCTTGAGTGATAAAATCGCACTTGGAAAGCAATTGGAAATCACCCCTGGAATCCGTGTTGAATTCATGCAATTTAACCGTGAAATTATCCGCGGGAAATACAAAATCAATAACGTTACTACAGCGCGCGATACCTCTATCGAAAATTCAGGATCGTTGATGCAAGTGATTCCGGGTGTCGGGTTTTCTTATATGCCAGTAAAGCAAGTCACCGTTTTCGGAGGTGTTCACCGTGGATTTGCTCCGCCACGTATCAAGGATGCGATTACCAGTGACGGTACTGATCAGGAACTGAGTGCGGAGCTGAGTTGGAATTATGAATTGGGAATTCGGAGTGTACTGATGAAGGGTGTTAGAATGGAAATTACAGCGTTCCTTCTTGATTTCGAAAATCAGGTGATTCCGGTTTCTGAATCTTCAGGTGGTACAGGTACCGGACTGATGAACGGAGGTGGTACTGAAAGTAAAGGTGTGGAAGCTTCACTTTCGCTGAACACTGCAGATATCAGGAAAACAAAATGGTCGTCGGAAATCCTCGTCAATGCGACTTACACACAGGCTTCTTTCAATGGCGATCGTTTCACAGGTACTTCAGAGACAAAAGTGAATATTAACGGCAATAAACTTCCCTACGTTCCGGAGTGGAGCGGGAATGTTTTACTGTCTGTGCTCAGTCCATATCATCTTCGCTTTAACTGCAATCTCCAATACACCGGAGAGCAATACACCGACGTGCTTAATACCGAGAATCCATCCGCGAATGGTCTCGTTGGTGTGCTTCCTTCCTTTTATACCATCGATGCAGGTTTGGGTTTTGATTGGATCAAGGCGAATGCTACTATTACAGCATCCGTTAAAAACCTGACGGACGAGCGTTACATCTATACCCGACGTCCGCAAGGAATACGGGTGGGGTTAGAGCGCATGATCTTTATCGGCATTAAAAAACGGTTTTAAGCCGGGGTGTAGCCGGGCATCATTTTGAGGGAGGAGTCGGGTGGTGAAATGGCGATAATTTTAACAGGTTGATATTCCTGCCGATAAAATAGCGGAGAGGGGAGAAAAGTGGGGATAAAACCAATGGCGAATAGTACCTTTGTGGTCTGTTTATGGCCGATATCATCCGTCTCTTATCCGATACAGTTGCGAACCAGATTGCTGCAGGTGAGGTTATTCAACGCCCGGCCTCGGCGGTCAAGGAGATGCTTGAAAATGCGGTGGATTCAGGTGCATCGCGGATTCAACTGATTTTACTGGATGCCGGCAAAACCTTGATTCAGATTATTGATGATGGTTGCGGAATGACCGACACCGATGCACGTCTTTGTTTCGAGCGACATGCAACATCCAAAATCAGGAAAATCGACGATCTGTTTACTTTGCATACGATGGGTTTTCGCGGTGAAGCGTTGGCTTCCATAGCTTCAGTTGCACAGGTGGAGTTAAAGACCAGAAAAGCTGAGTTTGAAGTAGGGTCTCGTCTTGTAATAGAAGGAGGATCGCATGTGAGTCAGGATGAGGCTGCAGTGCCGGCCGGGACATCCATATCCGTAAAGAACCTCTTCTATAACGTTCCTGCACGCCGGAATTTTTTGAAATCAAATCCAGTAGAAACACGACATATTCAGGAAGAATTTATCCGGGTAGCTATGGCTAATCCGCATATTCATTTCAGTATGCACCATAACGAATCGCAGGTGTTTGACCTTCGTTCAGGAAATTTCCGTCAGCGCATTGCCGGATTATTTGGTGCCGGTTATAATGAAAGATTAGTGCCCGTAGAGGAAGAAACTAGCATTGTTCGGATTGAAGGGTACATCGGAAAACCGGAGTTCTCCAGAAAGAACAGAGGAGAACAATACTTTTTTGTGAATAATCGTTTCATCAAAGATAACTATCTGCATCACGCAGTTTCAGCTGCATTCGATTCGCTTATTACCAAGGATTCTTACCCTTCGTACTGGTTGAAGTTGTTTGTGGATCCTGCCTTGATTGATGTAAATATTCACCCAACAAAAACAGAAATTAAGTTCCAGCACGATAAAGATGTTTATGCAATTCTTCGTGCTGCTGTGAAGAGAGCATTGGGTAGGTATAGCGTGGCTCCTTCGCTTGATTTTGAACAGGAACCTGCCTTTGATCTTCCCTTGTCGAAACTTAGCGAGATGCCGGTGCAGCCGAGAGTACAGATAAATCCAAATTATAATCCGTTTCAAACAGATAAACCAGCGTCTGCCGATAATCGCTCGTTTGCTCGTCCGGCTTCGTTTCAGCGTTCCCCATCAGTTAGTCCAACGGATGTTCGGGTATGGCTGGAGTCGCATCAGGAGCAGCCTGTACAGCAGGAACTAACGGTGAAGGATATCCGAGATAACCCAATTGTGGATTTGCTGAATGTGTTTGAAGATCTGGATGACTTTCGCTTTGTGCAGGTAGGTGCCGGAATGGCGGTGGCAGCTCATCAGCGGGGAATGGTAGTGTTTGATGTGCTGGGTGCACGTGAAAGGATCCTTTACGAACGTTTTTTACTTTCCTTTACCAGGCAGCAGGCAAATACGCAGCAGCAGTTATTTCCGCCACAGATAAATTTGAGTCCAACCGATTTCGCACTCATTCGAGAGCTATCAGATGAGTTACGGAAGATGGGATTTGATATAGCTGAGTTCGGTCAGCAAACCATTGTTGTGCAGGGTACGCCCTCCGGCATGGAACCCGGCTCTGAACAAAGTACCTTGCAACAACTACTGGAGCAATACCGTAATAATCGGGAGAAATTACAGCTTCCGGTGCATGAAAATCTTGCCCGGTCGCTGGCGAGAAGTATGATGATAAAAGCTCCCGCGAACTATTCTTCCCGTGAATTGCGGCAAACAGCAATTGATCTGCTTCATTGTGATCAGCCATTTGCCGGTGTGAATGGAAAACCAATTCTAAAATCCTTGCGTTCAGATCAGGTGCAGCAATTATTGCAATTTGCCATCTGATGAAACGTCTCTCCAAGAACTATGAGTAATCAGCAATATAGTCCGATGCGCTGGCAGATACTTCCGCCTGTTGTTAAGAACCTGATGATCATCAATGGCATCATGTATCTGGCTACTGTGGTGCTTGATGAAAGGCTGGGATTAAATCTGACTCAATACCTCGGACTCCATTATTTTACCAGCGAATTTTTTCGTCCGCACCAGTTCCTTACGCATCTGTTTATGCATGGAAGTTTGGCGCATATTGCCATGAATATGTTTTCGCTTTGGATGTTCGGAAATGTACTGGAAAATGTTTGGGGTGGTAAAAAATTTCTGATTTATTACCTCATCACAGGTATGGGCGCTGCATTGATTCACACCGGATTTACCTGGTATGAAATGAGTCAGCTGCAGCATTCGGTTGATCTGTTTAAATCATATGCTTCTCCGGAGGATTTCAGTTTATTCGTTACACGCTATAATCACCTGATTGGATTCAATGAGATGATGTCGGTGAATGATTTTATTGAGTCATGGAGAAAAGTACCGGCCGATGCAGCGATGATTCAGGAGGCAGGGAGTTATGCCGATATGATCGTGCAGCGAAAGGCAAATATTCCAACCGTAGGAGCTTCAGGTGCAGTATATGGGGTTTTACTGGCGTATGGTATGATGTTCCCAAATACTTTGATTTATGTATACCTGTTTCTGCCTATCAAAGCGAAATGGTTTGTATTTATTTTCGGGGCCATTGAGTTATATACCGGATTGCAGAATAACCCCGGAGATAATGTAGCGCACTTTGCCCACCTGGGTGGAATGCTATTCGGTTATCTCCTGATACGTTCCTGGAAACGAAAAATGATTCGTCCGTTCGACGACCAAATGTAAGATGAGTTTTATCCGCGACATACAGATGCAATTCGGACAGGCAACCGCCTTGTACCGGCTCATGGCGATTAATATTGCTGTGTTTCTGATATTAATGCTAATCCGGACAATCATGTATCTGGCCGGTGGTGATGATTTTCTCGTCAATGAAATTGTCGGATGGCTGAGTCTGCCCGCATCTCCCGGAGCTGTTCTTTATCAGCCCTGGGGACTTGTGACATATATGTTCCTGCATCAGGATATCATGCATATTCTCTTTAATATGCTCATCCTTTTCTGGACCGGCCGACTCTTTACCGAGTACCTGGGCAATGATAAATTATGGGGCACCTATGTGCTTGGAGGAATTAGCGGAGCCATTTTATATGTTTTAGCCTTCAATCTTTTTCCGGCCTTTGAAACTGCACGAAGCACTGCTTATTTACTCGGAGCCTCTGCAGGAGTAATTGCCATTCTGGTGGCCATTGCGACATTACTGCCCGATTATACGGTGCACTTATTGATCTTTGGTGCAGTGCGGTTAAAGTATCTGGCTATCGTTTCAATACTCCTGTACTTTATTTCGATTCCGTTGGGTAATGCCGGCGGACATATTGCCCATTTAGGAGGCGCCTTATTCGGATTCTTAATGGTTAAACAATTGAGAGCCGGGAGGGACCTAACTGCATGGCTTACCGGTTTGGGTTCACGAAGAAGAAAAGTGCCCATGAAAGTAATAAGCAGGGGAGGGCGCGCCCTTTCAACCGACGAAAGCATTCGTGAACAAGCCATCGCTACACAGGAAATGGTAGATCAGATTTTAGATAAAATCAATAAGTCAGGATTCGATAGTCTCAGTAAGCAGGAAAAGGAAATACTCTACAAAGCATCCGGCAAAAAGTGAATTCGGGAAAAATCCCGTTTTGGGAAAATGTAGTCCCTTTCATGGAATTTCTAGATTTGTTTTTAGCTTTTTAACACCCTGTTTATAGTATAACTGTTTGATTATGATTAATTTGATTTATATGGGCTCTTTTGGCACAGACATCGCATATACCTCCTGAATTTCAAAAAAAATCCAAACAAAATGCGTGTAAAAATTTCGTTTCTACGTGATCAGATGTCGGCGAACACCATCCCACTGCATCACCAGACCTTATTGGCAGAGAGCCTTTACCAGATCATTGATTCAATGGGTGGAGATCGTTCCCTGATCAATTTCTCCAGTTTGAAAGGTACTTCAAAAATTCAGAATGGCTTTATGCGATTCCTGAGTTCTAAAGTAACCCTGGTACTTTCCTCCAGAAGCGCTGAGCAATTGGAGACCATGGTATCAAAAATTTTCGAAATGCCTTACCTGGCATGCGGAAAAATGAATCTTATGCCACGTAGTCATGAAATTATTCCTGATCCGGAGTTCAGCACAAAAATGCGTTACCTCTGTATCAGCCCAATGATTTTAGTTGACCCACATAAGGATCCTGAGAAAAGCCAGATCACCATTGATCCGACTACACAGGAGTTCTCTGATATTCTGTACGAACAAACACTCGATCGTATGGAGCGTGCAGGATTCAGTGAGTCTGATCTGAATAACTTCGCTGAGTTTGATGCACAGCCTGATCATGAGTATGTTCAGAAGCTGAATGAAACCGGAAAGAAATTTGCGCGTTACTACCGTGCTGCAGATGGTACAACCATGATGGGATATCTTCTTCCATTCACACTGCATGCGCACCCAACTGTACATAAATTCATTTGGGAAGCAGGTGTAGGTGCATTAAGTGAGCAAGGCTACGGAATGGTAGATCTTGTGAAACTTGGAGTAAACTAATCACAGAAAAGCAATAATAGAAACCGGCTATGGATATACTCCATGGCCGGTTTTGTTTTATCCGGAACACTTATGTTCGTTTCTATGCGGAATTCTCAGAAAACAAGTGCCTCCTGAATTTGATAATCCGCAAACTACACTACATTTGCCAAAGAGGTTTTTAAATGATGAAATGGCGTCCATGGATAATGGTGATTGTTGTCACCTTGCTGTTGCTTGTATCAAGCGCGCTGTTGCTTCGGCAACCTATCCTCGAGTATGTTATAAAAAAGGCCCAGGAGAAGTTTAAGGAAAGATACAATGCCGATTTACAGGTTGGTGAATCGGGTTTCTCCGGTTTGAAAATATTTTATCTGAGGAATATTTCTCTGGTTCCTGAAGGTGGCGATACCTTGCTAACCATTGCGAATTTTGAAGCTAAAATCAGTTTTAGAAAATTTCTTCGCTTACGTCCCGGATTTAAAGAGTTGTTGGTAGATACAGCCGATGTCCGGTTGGTTCGTCGTGATAGTACAGATAATTTTTCATTCTTTTTCAAACGGAAAAAAGCAGAGTCCGATACCGTTCAGGTGATCGATAAAAGTGGTTTCGATGATAAAGTAATGGGAATTCTGGAGAGAGTAAATGATGTCTTCAATGAGAGCATTACATTCCGTCAGTTTAAAGTAAGCTACCGGCGCGGTGAAGTGGAGGAGATGGTCAATATTCCGGAATTGTATTACGATGGACATACATTTAAGTCCAGTGTAATTACATCTTCCAAAGAAGGCGTGAACCTCTGGCTGGTAAACGGCGAGGCAGATCCTGATCGCAGTGCTTATGATTTTCACGTTAAACGAACAAGAGGTGCAGTGTTTGCTCTTCCGTTTATTGATCTCATCGACGGATTGAAGGTGTGTTTTGATTCGGCTCATGTGCAGTTTGCAGCCGAGGAGAATGGCGGAGTGCAGGTGAAAGGACATTTCGATATACATCAGTTGCTGGTTAGCCATTGGCGTATTGCTCCGGCAGATGTTAAATTCCCGAAGATGCAGTTCAATATGAACGCTTTTGCAGCTGCAGATAGTTTCGGTCTTGCGAAGGGGACATTGTTTACAATGAATGAATTGCCGGTTAATATAACGTCGTCGTATAGCCGTGATCCGCAGCGTCGTTTCCGGATGAACATGGATTTCAAAACTGGCAATGCGCAGGATTTATTCAATGCTATGCCGGAAGGGATGTTTTATACATTTAAAGGCTTCCGTGCAAGTGGTGAATTGGAGTATTCGCTGGTGGTGGATTTGCCTGTTGATGATCCGGATAAACTGGTGTTTGATTCAGGAATGAAACGTAAAAATTTCCGGATCGAGAGTTATGGAACAGAGAATTTCTCGAAAATAAACTTGCCATTTTCATTCCTGGCGATGGATGGAGAGCGTCCGGTGCGGAGTTTTACAGTAGGGCCAGAAAACCCATATTTCACTCCCTTGCCTTTTGTCTCGCCTTATCTCCAAAATGCTGTTCTCACTGCTGAAGATCCAAGTTTTATGCAACATGGAGGATTTGTGGAAGAGGCATTCCGGGAATCAGTTGTGACCAATATTAAAAAGAGAAGGTTTGCAAGAGGAGGAAGTACGATCAGTATGCAGTTGGTGAAGAATATTTTCCTCAGCCGGAATAAATCAGTCAGTCGTAAAATTGAAGAAATTCTGATTGTATGGCTGATCGAAAATCATCGGCTGGTAAGTAAGGAGCGAATGTTTGAGGTTTACCTGAATATCATCGAATGGGGACCCAATGTTTATGGAATAGGTGAGGCTTCCAGATTTTATTTCAGTAAATCTCCTGATGAATTGACATTGGCGGAGAGTATTTTTCTCTCCAGTCTGATTCCGAGTCCGAAGCAATTCCGTTACCGCTTTGATGCAAACGGACAATTAAAGCCATATATGGCCAACTATTTCAAACTGGTGGGTGGTAGACTGGCCCGAAGAGAAAAGATCGCTCAGGCCGAAGCAGATAGTCTGCAGCCATTTATTAAACTCAGCGGACCTGCCCTGGATTTTATTTTGCCGGTTGATACGATCCCCACTGATACACTGGAGCTTATTCCTATATTGCCGGAAGGCCCATCTATTCCCTGATAAATTCTCTTTCAGAATCAATTGCGAACTCTTATCTTTACTGTAATGAAAACGAAATTGCTGATACTATCACTCCTGTTTGGTCTTGTTGTAGGAACATCCTGCAATAAACAGGAAAAAGTGCAAGAAGAATCCTGTGCTCCTTTGAATCCAAATGGCGACAGTGAACTGGCGTTGCTTATGCGGAAAATGGCTAAGCTGTCTGAAGACAATGCCGCAGCATTAAAAGCAGGGAAGGACCTCGTGCCGTATGATGGAAGCTTCGAAAAGGTAATCTTCAAAGCAGAGCGAAGCATGAACGTGGAGGAGCAAATGTTTCAGGGAATGGCTAAAGCATATATCACCAACCTGAATAAGTTGTATGAAGCTTCTACTCCTGAAGAGAAGCTGCAATTGCACAATAATGTAGTGCAGTCATGTCAGGATTGTCATGGCCAGACCTGTAGAGGACCATTGAAGCGGATCGACAAAATGATAGTGAGTAAGTAATTCTCTCCGTTTACTTTTTCTAGGGAGGATTGCTTTTTGTACGTATGATTTTTTGTCGTTGTTCTGCGTGAGAGAATAGTCAATTACTTTGGGTCGAAATCCAAACTGATGGAATTCATGCAGAAACGTTGTCCGGTAGGAGGCGGACCATCATCAAAAATATGTCCGAGATGTGAATCGCAGCGTCCGCAAAGAACTTCGGTACGAATCATGCCATGACTGGTATCACGCTTGTAAATTACACTCGTTGGACGTATACTCTCGTAAAAACTTGGCCATCCACACCCGCTTGCAAATTTGCTATCACTTTTGAATAGTGCATTACCGCAAGCTGCGCAGTAATAAGTGCCAATTCCTTCATAGTCCCAGTATTTTCCTGTAAATGCCCTTTCTGTAGCAGCATGACGTGCAACTTCATATAAATCAGCATCCAGAATTTTCTTCCATGTTTCATCGGGAAGAACTAGTTTAGTTGTGTCTGTTCTGGAGTAGTAGCTGTGATGGCCGTTTTCTTCTGACATAGTTGCTTTCGTCTCTTGTTGATGTGGGTTTTCCGATTCGTTAATGCTGCTGCATTGCGTTAATAATACAATAGCGGGAAGGAGGAAATAAATACTTCGATTCATGTACTGATAACGTTTAGAATCAGGTTCTGTTTTCCAAACTTACTTAAATTCTTGTTAAATTCTGCAGAATTCCCTGTTCTATGTCACTCAATGGTCAGTTTCGGCTGATTCTCGTCATCCCTGATTTCCGAATGTTAAATCCAATATGATTTGTCTGTAAATTTGAAGTATGACTACTTCCTCTACCCGCCGATTCATAACATTGACTTTGTGTTTACTGGTTTTTGGAAACCTGAATGCTCAGCAAATACGCATGCCGGATATCACAAATTCAATCGCAGAACAAGAGCAAAAAGGTCGTTCTGCACGAATTGCTCAATCCAGTGGTGCCGGGGCTGGGTATGATTTAAAATACCATCGCTGCGAATGGAGTATCGATCCTGCTGTGTATGCTATTTCAGGGAATATAACTTCTTATTTTTTGGCGGTTACTACTTTGTCGCAGGTTACGTTTGATCTCAGTTCAACGCTGTTGGTAGACTCAGTAAAGCATACTTCAGTTTCTCTTTCGTACACTCATGCCAATGATGTGTTGACCATTAATCTTTCTGCCGGGTTAAATGACGGAGATTTTGATTCATTGACAGTTTATTATCATGGAGTCCCACCCTCTACAGGATTTGGTTCTTTTAATCAGTCAACGCATGTCGGTGTTCCGATTATCTGGACATTGTCTGAGCCCTATGGTGCCCGCGACTGGTGGCCTTGTAAGCAGGATTTGAATGATAAAATTGATAGTGTTGATATTATCGTAACTACTCCAAACGGAAATAGGGTGGGAAGTAATGGGGTGTTGTTGAGTTCAGTTACCGGTACAACATCTACTGTACACCATTGGAAAACACGATATCCGATTGCGACTTATCTCATAGCCATCGCCGTTACTAATTATGCAGCTTATAGTGATTGGGTTCCACTGAACGGAAATGATTCGCTCGAAGTGTTGAATTATGTTTTTCCTGAAAATCTGGCAACAGCACAAACCCAGACACCTGATATTATAGAGATTATTCAACTGTATGATAGTTTGACAATTCCTTATCCATTCAAGGACGAAAAGTACGGTCATGCCCAGTTTAATTGGGGTGGAGGCATGGAACATCAAACCATGAGTTATATGGTGAATTTTGGGTATAGTCTGATGGCGCATGAATGTGCACATCAATGGTTCGGCGACAGAGTAACCTGCGGCTCTTGGGAAGATATATGGTTGAATGAAGGTTTTGCAACCTACTTCGAGGGTCTTACTGTGGAACGCTATTTTAATTCTTCATGGTACAATTGGAAGTCAGGCAAAATAAATTCAATCACCAGTCAAAATGATGGATCAGTGAAATGCAGTGATACAACTGATCTGGGTAGAATTTTCAGTGGTCGACTTAGTTACAATAAGGGTTCATATGTATTGCACATGCTTCGTTGGGTATTGGGTGATGCTGATTTTTTCCAGGGACTTCGGAATTATCTCAATGATCCGTTGATTGCCTATGGATATGCCCGGACAGCCGATCTGAAATTTCATATGGAAGCAGTTAGTGGAAAAAGTCTAACTGTATTTTTTCAGCAATGGTATGAACTGGAAGGATTCCCATCGTATGCAATCACCTGGTATCCGAAACCTACCGGTGTAGATGTGTTGATTCAACAGTCAACCAGTCACCCTTCAGTTGGATTCTTCGAGATGCCTGTCCCTATGTTCTTCAGTGATGGAATTACTGATACCACTATTGTATTGCCAAATTCATTCAGTGGCCAGACTTATTCCGTTGCATTGCCCTTTACACCAATCTTTGCAGAGTTTGATCCGCAATTGTGGATCCTATCAAAAAACAACGCAGTAACAGTTGGAGTACAACAACCATCTGATCCGTCCGGCATAGTTCAGATTTTCCCGAATCCGGCAAATTCAGAGGTGAACATCGCTCTCCCATCTAACTTTAAACCGGAAGGAAACTGGGAGATTTACAGTACCGACGGACGAATTTGTGATCGTGGCACCATCCAGACCCAGCAGATGAAGATTCCGGTAGATCAACTGGCTGAAGGGTCTTATCTTATTCATTGTCAAACATATGATGGAGTAAGGGTAGGTAAGTTCCAGATTCTCCGATAATCCGGTATTTGCCTCTGTTGATAATTAATCATCGGTTTTTTCAACCTAAAGACTGATTGCCACACCGTCAGAAAGTAATTTTTCGGACTGATTCAGAGTGCTTTTGATCCGGGGGTGAAATTTTTTCAGATGGATCCTGTTAATAAAGCAATAGGCCTGCAATCGTTCGGGTGACATCTGTTGGTAACTTTGAATGAAACGCGCGGCGACTTTTTCCGATTTTTGCGCCCCGTAATTCCATAATTGAGCGAAAAAGAAATGGCGAAGAAGCAAGAAACATTAGATCATAATTATACTGAAGACAGCATTCAGTCGCTGGACTGGAAAGAGCACATTCGGTTACGTCCGGGAATGTACATTGGTAAACTCGGCGATGGTTCTGCAAAAGATGATGGTATTTATGTTCTCCTGAAAGAAGTAATCGATAACTGTATCGATGAGTACGTGATGGGGTATGGTAAAACCATTGAAATCGAAGTGAAGGATGGAATAGTGCGAGTACGTGACTATGGTCGTGGTATTCCATTGGGAAAAGTGGTGGAATGCGTGAGTAAAATTAATACCGGTGGTAAGTACGATAGTCAGGCTTTTCAGAAATCTGTTGGCTTGAACGGAGTTGGTACCAAGGCTGTGAATGCATTGTCGAAGTACTTCAAAGCGCAAAGTGTTCGTTCAGGGAAAACTACCTGGGCGGAATTTGAGAGAGGTGAGCTTTCTAAGCAGAAGAATGAACAGTCCACCAATCTGGATGACGGTACTGAGATCACTTTCATTCCGGACACCGATATCTTCCTCGATTATGAATTCCGTATGGATTACATCGAGAGTATGGTGCGGAATTATACCTATCTCAACGTCGGACTCAAGATGATCGTAAACGGTCAGGAGTTCAAGAGTGAGAATGGTTTGTTGGATCTCCTGAAGGCGAATATCAGCGATGAGGCATTGTATGATGTGATTCATCTTAAAGGAAAAGATATTGAAGTTGCATTTACTCATACCACTTCCTACGGCGAAGATTACTATAGTTTCGTGAATGGACAGCACACCACGCAGGGAGGAACACATCTTGCGGCTTTCCGTGAGGCCATCGTAAAAACTGCACGTGATTTCTACGGAAAAGATTTTGATCCGAGTGATGTACGTACTTCTATCACAGCTGCAGTCAGTATCCGTATTCAGGAGCCTGTATTTGAATCACAGACAAAAACAAAACTTGGTTCACAGAACACGTATCCGGGTGGGCCGTCATTACGTAACTGGATCAACGAATTTGTAGGACAACAACTTGATAATTTTCTTCATAAACATCCGGAAACTGCGGAAGCCTGGAAGAAGAAGATCCTGCAAAGTGAACGTGAGCGAAAAGATATTGCCGGCATTAAAAAACTGGCGAATGAACGTGCCAAGAAAGCCAATCTCCACAATAAAAAATTGCGTGATTGCAGGGTACACTTAACGGATCTGAAAAACCCGCAGAGACTCGATTCAACCTTGTTTATTACCGAGGGAGATTCAGCATCCGGTTCCATTACAATTGCACGTGATGTAAATACACAGGCTGTTTTCAGTCTGAAAGGAAAGCCGTTGAATTGCTTTGGTCTCACAAAGAAAATTGTTTACGAGAACGAAGAATTCAATCTGATGCAGAATGCACTCGATCTCGAAGACTCAGTGGAGAATCTCCGCTATAACCGTATTGTAGTAGCTACCGATGCCGATGTTGATGGAATGCACATTCGCTTATTGCTACTTACTTTTTTCCTGCAGTTCTTTCCGGATGTAGTGAAAAACGGACACCTGTTTATTCTGCAGACTCCGTTGTTCCGCGTTCGAAATAAAAAAGAAACGATTTATTGCTACAGCGATATGGAGCGACAACTGGCGATTCAGAAACTTGGCTCAAAACCGGAGATTACCCGATTCAAGGGTTTAGGTGAAATTTCTCCTGACGAGTTCAAGAACTTTATCGGAAGAAAGATGCGACTCGATCCGGTGACCTTGACCGGTGAAACTTCACTGCATGGATTGCTTGACTATTACATGGGTAAAAATACACCCGAGCGCCAGGAATTTATCATCAACAACCTGCGTATTGAAGAAGAGTTAGAGCCATTGACTGAAAAAGTGGATGAAGAAGAATCTATAGAAGCTTAATTGAATTTTATATCAGCAGCATACGAATATTTACCGTAAAAGAGATTATTAAGAAGTAGAGCGAAATGTCACAGGAAAAGAATAAAGAAGGAATCCGCGGAGAACAACATGGTCAGGTGGCCACGATGTATGAGAACTGGTTTCTTGATTATGCATCGTATGTAATTCTGGAGCGTGCTGTTCCATATCTTGATGATGGATTGAAGCCGGTGCAACGCAGGTTATTACATTCCATGTGGGAACTCGAAGACGGACGTTACAATAAAGTAGCGAATGTGATCGGGCATACAATGAAATACCATCCACATGGTGATGCCAGTATCGGTGATGCCATGGTACAAATGGGGCAGAAAGACCTCATGATTGATACGCAAGGTAACTGGGGGAATATTTATACAGGTGATAGCTCTGCAGCTTCGCGTTATATTGAAGCCCGTTTGAGTAAGCTTGCTTTGGATGTAGTTTTTAATCCGAAGACGACTATCTGGCAACTTTCATACGATGGACGAAATAAAGAGCCATTAGCGCTTCCGGTTAAATTTCCATTGCTGCTGGCTCAGGGAGTAGAAGGGATCGCCGTTGGATTGGCCTGTAAAATTTTACCACATAACTTCATTGAACTCATCGAAGCTTCTATCGATGTAATTCGTGGAAAGAAGGTGAATATTATGCCTGATTTCGTGACAGGTGGAGTAGCTGATTTTTCGAAGTACAATGAAGGTTTACGTGGCGGACGTATTCGTGTGCGGGCAGTAATCGAGAAACTCAGCAAGAAAATGCTGGTGATTCGTGAAATACCTTTTGGTACTACAACTTCTTCATTGATTGAGTCGATTCTTTCTGCTAATGATAAAGGGAAGATCAAAGTGAAAAAGGTGGAAGACAATACCGCTGCCAAGGTGGAGATTGTGATTCATCTGCACCCTGATTCTTCGGAAGATGTAGATAAAACAGTAGAAGCACTTTATGCATTTACCGATTGTGAGGTGAGTATTTCTCCAAACTCCTGTGTGATTGTTGATGGCAAACCGATGTTTTTATCGGTGAATGAGATTTTGCGTTTAAGTGCATTGAATACGCAGGAGTTGCTGCGCCGTGAATTGCAGATTCGTCTGGCTGAGCTGGAAGAAGCCTGGCACTTCAGTTCATTGGAAAAAATATTTATCGAGAAGCGCATCTATCGCAATATTGAAGAGTGCGAAACATGGGATGCAGTAATGGAAACAATTCATAAAGGATTGAAGCCATATAAGAAATTATTCTTCCGGGAGATAACAGATGAAGATGTGACTCGCTTGACTGAAATTAAAATCAAACGGATTTCGAAGTTTGATGCATTCAAAGCGGACGAGCAGATTAAAGGACTGGAAGGTGAAATTACAGAGGTAAAAGCTGATCTGGATAATATTAAAAATTATACTGTCAACTATTACAAGAATATTCTCAAGAAGCATGGCAAAGGCCGTGAGCGCAGAACGGTTATCAGCGAATTTGAAACCATCATTGCTTCTAAAGTAGTTATCAATAATGCGAAACTATATGTAAATCGTGCGGAAGGTTTCGTAGGACATGGTTTGAAGAAGGATGAGTTTATCTCTGACTGTTCGGATATCGATGATGTTATCGCAATTACCTCTGATGGTAAGATGATGGTTACACGAATTCAGGACAAGGGATATGTTGGAAAGGATATTCTCTATGTCGCTATCTTTAAAAAGGACCAGGATGATAAAACTGTATATAATATGGTTTATCAGGATGGTCCACGTGGGGCAGTGATGATGAAGCGTTTCACTATCGGAGGTATTACGCGTGATAAACCGTATGATCTTACAAAGGGTGCTGCGGGAAGCAAAGTGCTTTATCTTTCAGTGAATGGTCCTGACGAAGGTCCGACAGTAATTGTGAAGCTGAAGCCAAAACCAAAACTGCGCAACCTCGAATCAGTGGTTCATTTCGGTAGTCAATTGATTAAGGCACGTGGTGTGCAAGGTAACGTTGTGACGAAATTCCCGATTCTTCGGGTAATGGAGGCTACACCGGAGCAGGAAGCCACATTACGAAAGAAGCAGCCGGAATTGTTCTTGCCGGGTGCGAATGATAAATCGCAAATGAAAATGGATATTTAATATTTTGCGAATAACCACAAAGGGCCGTCTCATATCGTCGAAACCGAAGCGAGGCGGCCTTTTCAGTTAACGAACTTTAGTTATGACAAAGCCACGGATGCATTCTTATTGTTATTCAGCACTGGACGTTCTTTCCCGTTATGATGGGAGTTTACCATTGCACCACCTTTTAAAGGATGTTTTTCGTCGTAATAAAAAATTCGGTTCACGCGATCGGAAATGGATACGGGAATTGTGTTATGCACGTTTTAGAAGTGGTACTTTGTTTAACAATTTATCTGATGAGGATGCTTTGTTATGGTCATTGTACCTTGCATCGGACGAGCCTTCTACTGTGTTGAGTAATATTCTGGAGACCGGTGGACCGGAGTTTGCTGCATTGGATTCAACTTTGTCTCTTCTGGAGAAATTGAAGTTGGCTGGAGTGGTGAACCTTGAATCTGCTGCTGAAAAAATATTTCCATTTCTTGGTCATGTCAGTGATTCTCTTGAGTCTGTTTCGTTTGCACTGGCCATGCTTCAGCAACCGGATGTATGGATCAGAGTACGTGCCGGTCAATTGGATACGGTTACCAAATTACTTGACGATCAGGGAATCTTATATCGTCGCCATTCTGTTATTCCTCTTGCTCTGGCATTGCCTCCGGGAATTTCGTTGGATGGAAAAGGAATTCTGGAATCCGGACTTGCAGAAGTTCAGGATTTATCCTCTCAGCGTACGATAGAATTTATGCCGGCAGAATCAGGTCAACGTTGGCTGGATGCCTGCGCGGCCTCCGGTGGCAAAAGTTTGTTGTTGATGGATCGTGTGCAGGGTATAGACCTTACCGTTAGTGATAACCGGGTATCGGTTTTGAAGAATCTTGATGAACGGTTTAAACGCAATGGTATTTCGAAATTTAGTTCAGTTTTGCGTGACTGGAGTCAGCCTGCATTAGCTGTGGTGAATGACGTGGAAGCGTACGATGGTATCATTGCAGATGTACCTTGTTCCGGTTCCGGCACATGGGCGCGTACGCCTGAACAACAACGCTATTTTACAGCTGAGAAAATTACAGAGTATTCTTCGTTGCAGTTGGCAATTGTGTCAAATTTAAT
>JAGOJO010000129.1 GCA_017995075.1 Bacteroidia bacterium
CGCCGACTCGATGCTCTTGATCTCGATTTGATTTTGACAGAGGAGGTGCCGGATGTTTCTATCGGTCGTGCTATCAATGATCGCTTGCGCAGAGCCACACACTCTTCCGGTCACTAATTGGCATAAAAAAAGAAAGCCGGGATTTCTCCAGGCCTTCTTCGTTGTTGTGTTGTGTTTTAAAAGGTACTATTCAATGATTATTCTGAAGTAGGAGGGTGAGCCTCCGTTGTTTCGTATTGCGATGAGATATGCTCCACTCTCTAACGAACGAACGTCGATCTGACTGCGTTTGGTGAAAGAGTTGGACGAAGATAATGCATTTCTTCCGGTTAAATCAAATAAAGTTGCTTCGTAGTTTCCAGCAGTGTTCATTTCTATATGCAGTACATCAGTAGCCGGAACAGGAAATAAGCGAATGTCATTTTCACTGATCTCGTTTATTCCAATGGTGGCAATCGTGTAGCAAGCTGAAGTATCAGTGCAACCATTGCGTGTTACTGCTAATGCATATGTGCCGGGTGTGGTTGGAATAAATTGTTGTGTGGTTGCACCGGAGATTGGAGCACTTCCGTTATTGCAATCCAGCCATTGGTAGGTAGCATTGTTTTGTGCAGCCACCATAATATGTTGGTTAACGTTAACAGTGGTGTCAGGATTTCCAACAAATAATATTCCTACTCCTGATGTGGTGTTGAGTCCACAATCAGCACTGATGATGCATCGGTAGAAAAGATTGTTGCTGGCAGTACTCATTCCACTTAAAGTTAAGGTAGGAGATGTAGCTCCACTGAAGATTCCTCCGTTGGTGATATTGGTCCAGGTGATTCCACCATTAGTTCCTTCCTGCCATTGGTAAGAAATGTTAGAGCCTGTTGCTGTAACACTGTAGCTATAAGTTCCACCAATACATGTTCCTCCGGTTACTGGTTGTGAGCTGATCACCGGATAAGCACATTCACCATACCGGGCAATGAATCCATCGTTTATTCCGGAATTGGTAAATTGTATTGATAAATTTGTTTGGTCAGGATACAAAGTACCGGCACCATAGTAACCCGTTGTCCAGATATCTCCGGAAGGATCGAGAGTGATGTATCGGCAGTAATCCGTAGTAGATGATCCGATCCGGTTGCCCCATACATAGTCTCCGGTTGCTGAATACTTGGTGATAAACCCATCGCGTAATCCAAGTGCATTCATGATCGGAGCTGCATTCGATGCGTCGAGATTAGTAGTGTCATTGAAGGATCCGGCAACAAATACTTCTCCGGCTGCATTGGTGCAGATACCGGTGGCTGTTTCGGATGGATTGCTTCCGAATGCTCTGGCCCAGATAAGGTTTCCGGCATTGTCAAGTTTGCTGATGAATGCATCGGTGAGTCCGGCAGATTGAAAGGCTAGTGTGTCATTGCCCGGGTCAAAATCAACAATGCTATTGAATGTTCCGGTGCTGAGTACGCTGTCTCCATGCATAGTCAATCCAAGTAGGTTCTCGGTAGCTCCTCCTCCAAAACTTTTTGCCCAGATGAGTGAACCGCTCGTCGAGTAACGTGCAATGAAGCAGTCGGAGAGTCCAATGCTGGTGAGTGTTGTAGTTCCTGTTGGATCCGGAGAGAAAGTGGTTGAGAAGTAACCTCCTAATAATACATCTCCGTTGGGTGCAACAGTTAACGTTCTTGCATAATCACTGGAAGTACCTGCGCAATTGAATGCCCATAAAAATGCTCCGGATGAATCATATTTGGCGAGATATGGATCATAAGTAGTGAGGGAGGAGTTGCTGTTTATTAACATTACTGTACCTGCTCCCGGATCAATATCCAGACTGTCACTGTTGAATTCACCTGCAATGTACAAGCCTCCGTTGTTGTCGATGGCGAGGGTCTGCACATAGTCAGTGGTGAGGTCGCCAATGGAATTTGCCCAGATGAGGTTTCCGTTGTTGTCGAATTTTGAGAAGTAGAAATCTGTTCCTCCTGCTGCTGTGTAACTAACAGTTCCCGGACCCGGATCAAAGTCTACAGTAGATAAATAATAACCGGCGACGAATATATTTCCTGCTGCGTCAATTTCATGGGCAACTGCACGATCAGCTCCGGTTCCACCAAATGTTACTACCCAAACGAGACTGCCTGCAGTAGTGTACTTGGCAAGAAATACATCAGAAGATCCATTCGAAATGCGAGATGTTACTCCTGCACCCGGATCGAAATCTACGGTGCCTTCAAAGCGTCCGCTGACATATACATTTCCACTGGCATCGCATCGGATCCAGTCCGGATATTCACTGTTGGGTCCGGCAATTTTTCCTGCCCAACGGTAAACAGCGAGATTCTGTGCTTCACAGAAGATAACCTGCGTAATGAGGATGGCGGCAAGTAATAGTTTTTTCATGGTTGAAAGTGTAATGAATTTGTGTTACAAGTTTAATGAAAAATTAGTTGATCTGTCGTCGCCTGTTAAAAAGTAGTTAGTGTCTCACTAATTTCAGGGGTGAATTACGCTGTTTATTCGAGGCTTTTTGCGATTAGTAGTGGAAGCGTTGCGACAGTGCAGAGGATGATCTGGCTTATCAGATTGATGTGGTCGTTGGTGATGGTGCTGAATCCGCTTTGGTGTTGATAATGTGGGTTGGAGTTGTCTGACCAGTGTCCGGTTTGGGGTTGGTAGTATTTTGCCTGTAGTTTAGCTCCCAGCAGACTATCTGTAATCATACCGGTGAATCCTGCTGCGGTGATGTAAATGGTGTGAAGCAGGTTTTGATTGATAATGTAGTAATAGAGTAGGGCTATGGAGAGGGCGCCAGCTAGTCCGCCCAGCGTGCCGGTGATGCTGATGCCGCCGGATACTCCCGGACTAATTAACCGGAAATTGCTGATGTTATAAGTGGCAGAGGGTATGCCGAGTCCGATGTCGGAGGCCCAGGTGTCGGAGGTGGCGGTGGAGAGGGTAATGGCCATGAGTACCGGCAGGGATGGGTGAGGGTAGAAGTAGTGGATGAGGGCGATTGTCGTATATACGCCACCGTTAGCAAATACCTGGACTGCGTCGCGGGCTTTCCCGGATTTGTTGTCGCTCTGGTGCCGTGGTGGTAGTATTCGTGAGAGGAGTGATCCTGAAAGAAAGAAGAATATCAGGGGAATCAGAACAGAAATTCCTCCGCAGTAGAGTAGGGTGAGGCCGGTTAGGATGGATGCGATGACTCCTCCTATGGTGAGTAGGTTAAGTTTTATACTCGCATAGGCAAATCCAATGCAGGTGATCGTCAGGAGGGTTGTTTCCGGTAGACTCATTTCCCTGCTAAAATACAAGAATTCAGGAGTTAATAGTGTTGGTTTTGTTGAAATACCTTGTTCAGTATTCTTTCAGTTCGTTGTTGAAGTTGATTGTTCGCGGGTTTTTTAACCGGTTGTTTCTACTGCTGAACTGATGAAAATAAAAAAAGCTGCTCTATGAAGAACAGCTTTTAAATACATGATACCGGATGGTTAGAAGTTAATCTGCGCCTGTAACCTTAACAAATTTCCTTCCTGAAGGTTATCCTGTTTTTTATAGTCTTCAAATTGACGGGATGAAATCGTGTACATGGCTACAAATTCAAACTGTTTTACCGGCTGCCATTCGATACCGATTTCATATTCTTCAACGCGGTAGCTGCGTGCATCGAGTTCGTGCTTTTTACCGCCATGATAATATTGCCAGCGTGCAAATGGAATCAATACATGCTTTTTAATTTGTGTTTTGTAGCAAACTGTTATGAATCCTCCATGTAAATCTTTCACTTCAATGGAATCAGTTTCTTTATTGAATTCAGGTCCGCGGCCGATGTTGTATTCAGCTAAAATCCCAAATGGTTTTGGGTAGAGTACTACTGATCCGGCAAATCTTTCGTCAGCGTATTCTTTGTTGTCGTTTGTTTTTACTCCTGCACTTAATTGATCAGAAGGGATCACAAACTTGCCTGAATATCCCTGTACACCAGCTTCAATGATTTGTCCTTTTATTTCTACCGGATAACTTACACGGGCTACAAGGTGTTGTTTGTTGTTGAGTTCAGGTTTGTTGGCCGTTTGTCCGTTGTAAAGTCCTACGCCAAATACACCATAATCTCCTGATCCTTTTAATCCATCTGCTACCAGGCTCGCGAAACGCTTTCTGATCTTCTCCGGCGCCCAGTAAAATACTACGCCCATGTCACGCTCATTGCTAAGTGCTGAGTTTAATGCATCGGCACGGTCAAGCGGTAAACGGTTCTGGCTACTCTGAAGGTTTTCAAATCCAAATGGTATTTTACTTTGTCCTACACGGAAACGAAACTCATTCTTTTTATCGACCCCAATATCGAAGTATGCATCACGTAAGGAAGCGAAGTTTAGGCTTGTTGAAGAAACGGAACTTGCAAAGTCAGGTTGTATATAGAAGTAAACCTGTTTGGAAATTTGGCCCGACCAGATGATACGAATCCGTCGAAGAAAGAATCCACCATTATCACCCCAGCTTCTGTCGCATTGTTCGCATTTCAAATCTGGATTGGTTTCCAATAATCGGTTGTAGCGCGCTTGCACATAACCGCGGATGGCCATGGTCTCAAACCATTTTTTTGGCGCTTCGTGTTTGGTGGTGTCGGCACTCGTTTGTGCGGCTGCCGGTTGGCTGAGAAATGAAAAACTCAGAAACGTTAAAGCGAGGAGGTACTTCGTCGCATTGGACGATGCTTTGATCCGGTTCTTCGTTGTCATGGGATTGTTAGGTGAAGGTTAAGTTGCTTGTTAGAGGTATTTGGTAATATTTAATTTACAATGGATTCGACTTGTGTTGATGTAATGCGTTGTTATTCAGAAGTATGATGTTGATGTTTGCTAAATGTTATGCTTTTATGATTACAAAGGAATTAACATTCGCTTAAACTAATGGTAACATGGAGCAATCGTAACGATTATTTAAAAAACGTCCTTTTTTCTTAATATTAACTTAACATTGGACCTTTGCGGGATTAAATTCCGGATGTTTGAGCCGGTATAAATCTCATAATATTAAATACCCTAACCGTAGAATTTCGGGATATCCCATTAGCTTTGGCCTTCAATGAAAATGGAGCATAATTCATCTTCTTTTGTTCACCGTTTAACTGCATTGTGGGCGTTCAGCGAATGTGCACTGGGTGGTATTTTGCATGCTTTCAAATTCCCGTTTACCGGATTTTTCCTGGGTGGATTCGCGGTGATCATGATTGGTATGATTGCGTTTTTTTCAGAACGTCCGTCGCGTGATTTATTGGTTTCAACATTGATCGTAGTATTGATTAAGGCGGCGGTGAATCCTCATTCTCCTCCTATGGCCTATGTAGCGGTGGGTTTCCAGGGACTCTGTGGAGCTTTACTGTATTCCCTGATCCGCAATTTTTCGGTAGCAGCCGTGGTGGTGGGTGCTTTGTCGCTGGCAGAGTCGGCATTGCAGAAGGTCCTGGTCACTACGTTGATCTTCGGAAAATCATTCTGGCAGGCGGTGAATGTTGCCGGTGGAGATCTGGTGAAATGGATGAATCTTCCTGCTGATCTCTCGCCGAGTGAGTACATCATTTGGATGTTTACGTTGGTGTATACGCTCTGGGGAATTGTTTTAGGCAGATGGCTCGGTCGTTTGCCGATGAAGCTGGAAAAGGAACAAGAAAGTATCCTGCAGGAGTTCGATAAACTACCCGCAGATCATCCGTTATCACCAGGGGAGAGGAGAGGTAGCCCGTTCGGGAAATGGATGATTTGGGCTTTCATGCTGACCTTTATCCTGATCACATTCCTCTTCTCCGGTGATAGCAATAACGGAATTGGAATTTGGTATCTCGTGATTCGAACCGTCACCGCTTTGTTTGTTCTATACTTTATTCTTCCATGGTTGATTCGTTATGTGCTGAAGTATGTAATGATGAAGCGCTCTGCTCATTTTCTCGACAGACTTCAATCTATTCAGGATATCTGGCCTCAGCTGGGTATTCTCGTAAAACCTGCTTATCGTATTGCCCGAATGCATGCCGGTGGATTGAAACGATACAGCGAATTCGTATTTGTATTGATCGTTTTAGGATTGTATCGCCAACCGGAAAAAGAATAACCACGATGGCAATTTATATCTACTCCGGACCCATCCGCTCAGGTAAAACCACCCGACTTCAAAAATGGTCGAGCCAACAAAACGTCGCCGGATTTCTCACTCCTGATCAACACAGTAAACGTGTCCTCCTCGAATTACCATCCGGAATACAACACCCCTTCGAAGTAACATCTCCAGGTCCCGGCATCATACAAGTTGGACGCTTCCACTTCCTCGAGTCCGCCTTCGATCAAGCAAATGAAATCCTGGAAGCAGCATTCTCCTCCTCCGCAGAATGGATCATAGCAGACGAAATCGGTAAACTCGAAGTCGAACAAAACCTTGGCCTCGAAACTCAGTTATCATCTCTTATTCATCACTTTCATCAACTCAACTCCTCAAAAAATCTCCTCCTCGTCATCCGCGAAACCCTCCTCCCACAAGCCATCGAAAAATATCACCTTCATTCTGCTATAATCATTAACGATTCATTTTTTGAATAAATAATTATTTCCTCGCATCAATAGATCCTTATAGCAACACCCATTTATCACCAATCTGAAAGTCAAAATCCCTCCATCTGTAATCCGTATCATCTGTAATCCACCCATCTGTACTTCTGTAATCTGCAGATCATAAAAAGTCCTACCATCTGTAATCTGTATATCGGCATAATCCGTAAGATCTGTACTCCGTAAATCCGTACTGTCTGTAGTATCCTAATCACTCCATGTTAATCTGTAATCTGCAACCC
>JAGOJO010000037.1 GCA_017995075.1 Bacteroidia bacterium
AAGGTTTAATGGTTCCTGCGGCGGTCATCAGCAGAGGGAATATTTTTCCGAGTGCTTTTGCACCCATGATTACGCTTTTGTATCCGGCCAGGTTGGCTTGTGAACTCAAGGCGTCCATCTTCTGGGCACGGGAAATACGTGGTATTGCATCTACCGAAAAGGCACTGATACCGGCATTGGCGCAGGCATCAACTACTTCGGAATTGGTGGCTGCCCACATGAAGGAGATGAGCACGGAGCCCTTCTTCATCGTGGCAATTTCTGCCGGCTTGGGTGCATTTACTTTCAGGATCACATCGGCTGACCTGTAAATGGCAGCTGCATCGTTGACCAGTTTGGCACCGGCTGTGGTGTATTGATCGTCGGAGAAATAGGATTTGAGTCCGGCACCAGCCTGAATCTGTACGTCAAATCCGGCCTTTACCAGCTGTCCGCAGACATCCGGCGAGATAGCAACCCGGCATTCTCTTTCTTTAGTTTCGGTGGGGATACCCAGCAACATAATTGAGCGGTGTTTTGTAGTGTATGCGATTGATCGCAATCGAGGCGCAAAGGAAGTTAAAAATGAGCAATTAACGGATCAGGTGGTTTATAAACCGGGCTGTTCATAATATCAATGCGGCTTTTTTTGCTTTGAGACGGAAAAATCACGACTTTTGGAGGATCATTATGGCGAAGTTTACACCTGCATACCTGAAAAAATTGGAAGACCTGCTGGAGCAGTCGGGATATGATGTCCGTTATGAAAAAGGCAATTTTAAGTCTAATTATTGCCTGATCGAGTCAAAGAAAGTGGTGGTAATCAATAAGTTTTCAATTCTTGAGAGCCGCATTCAGTCACTATTGGAGATCATTCAGCAATTGACTGCCGACAATGTTATTCAAGCTGATTTGCGCACCATCGGTCTGAAAAATCCGATTCAAACCACGGGAGATATTCCGTTTTCAGCTGATGAAAATCAACCTGCAGATTCCGAATCAAATTCAGGCGAAGAAGACTCGTCTGGTTTAAATGCAAATTCAAGTCCGGAAACAGTAAACGCCTGATCCTGTGTTAAAAATTACTTTTTTAGGTACCGGAACATCGCAAGGAGTTCCTGTAATTGCCTGTGATTGCGAGGTTTGTACTAGTGCTGATCCGAAGGATAATCGTTTGCGCACTTCTATACTTGTGGAGGATGAGCATACAACCGTGGTGATCGACTCCGGCCCCGATTTCCGCTATCAGCTTCTGCGTGCAGGGGTGAAAAAACTGGATGGTTTACTCTTTACACACGAGCATAAGGATCATATTGCCGGAATGGATGATATCCGCGCGTTTAACTATGTCTGCAAGCAGCCGGTTGATATTTATGCTACCAAGCAGGTTCAGGATGCTATTAAGAAAGAGTTTCATTATGCTTTCGAAGCCATTAAGTATCCCGGAGTGCCTGAATTGAATCTTCATACCATCGTCAACGAGCCTTTCACAATCGGGACGATTACCTTCACGCCCATTCTCGTAAAACATTTTCTGCTGGATATTTTCGGCTTCCGGATTGGTGATTTTACCTATATCACAGATGCGAAAACGATCCCTGAATCTGAACATTCAAAGATCTTTGGTTCGGATGTCCTGATTCTAAACGCACTTCGACGCGAAGCCCATGTATCACATCTCACTTTGCAGGAAGCGATCGATATGATGCATTATTTCAAACCTCGTCAGGGGTATTTTACACATCTCAGTCATCAGATGGGAAAGCATGCAGAAGTCGAAAAGGAGTTGCCTTCTAGAATCAATATCGCCTATGATGGGATGGTGCTGAATTTCTGAAAGATAAATCGGTAATTTGTATCAAATTTAACAGCATTCTATTCGCAGAATCAGCCGGAATTCCGTATCTTTGTCGTACATGAAATCGCGCCTTATCATTGCCATCGACGGATTTTCTTCGTGTGGTAAAAGTACGGTGGCCAAAGCACTGGCCCGGAAGCTGGGTCTTCACTATATCGATTCAGGTGCAATGTACAGGGCGGTGACGCTCTATTTTATTGAAAACGAGATTCCCATTCCTTCTCCGGAAGAACTTCATGATTATACGTACGATTTTAATCCGATCCTGGATAATATCCATATTACCTTTCGTTTCAATGCCGAAAACGGTTTCAGTGAAGTGTATCTGAATGGACGAAATGTAGAGCAGGAGATTCGTACGATGGAGGTTAGTGAGCAGGTGAGCCATGTAAGTGCGATTAAGCCGGTTCGTCAGCGGATGGTTCATTTGCAACAGATGGCGGCATATGATGGAGGATTGGTGATGGATGGTCGAGATATCGGCACCACGGTATTCCCCAATGCTGATTTGAAGATTTTCATGAAAGCCGATCCGATGGTTCGATCAGAGCGTCGTTTTAAAGAGTTAAAAGCGAAAGGAGTGAGTGTTACGATGGATGAAGTGATGAACAATGTTGTTGGACGAGATTATGAAGATACCCATCGGGAAGAGAGTCCGCTACGTAAAGCGCCTGACGCCATTGTTCTGGATAATACCTACCTGACTCAGGAAGAACAGGTAGAATTTGTACTCGATGAAATCCGCAAACTAACCAAAAAGGAAAATCCGGCTTCGGCCTGAAAACATATTGGTCACTCAGACGTTATAGGAGAGATGAATCAGCAACTGAAGGTAACTATTGACGGCAATTCCGGTTTTTGTTTTGGTGTAGTGTATGCTATTCAGATGGCCGAAGATGAGTTGGAGAAAAAAGGTCATTTATATTGTCTCGGAGATATTGTCCACAATGGAGAAGAAGTGGAGCGATTACGGGCAAAAGGTTTGGAGATCATCGACCACGGACGACTCCAATCATTAAAAGACTGCACCGTTCTAATCCGTGCCCATGGTGAACCACCTTCTACTTATCAACTGGCATTAAAAAACAATATTGAATTAATTGACGCCTCCTGTCCGGTGGTACTGAAGCTCCAGCATCGTGTAAAAACAAGTTTTGAAGAAATAGGAGAGACAGAAGGACAGGTAGTCATTTATGGACAACCCGGACATGCAGAAGTAAACGGACTGGTCGGACAAACAGCAGGAGAAGCCATTGTTGTTTTCACAGAAGAAGATCTCGACAAAATCGATTATTCACAGCCGGTACATTTCTTCTCTCAAACCACCAAGAGTACTGCAGGTTTTGAGAAGATGCAACAGCTTATTCAGGAGCGTATTCTACAACATAAAGGATCATTGGAAGAAGGTGATTTCGTTTCGAATGACACCCTCTGCCGACAGGTGTCCAATCGTGAGCCTCAGTTACGTCGTTTTGCTGCTGCATATGATGTAATTGTTTTTGTAAGTGGAAAAAAGAGTTCCAATGGTAAAGCACTTTACTCTGTATGCAAAGCCACCAATGAAGCTTCCTATTTCATTTCCAATCCAACGGAACTGGACGCAACATGGTTCGATGGTAAACAGAGTGTTGGCATCGCAGGAGCAACATCTACACCGATGTGGCTAATGGAACAAGTTGCAGAAGCAATTCGCAATCTTCACTCTGAATTAGTTGTTTAAACGCTTAAATTTCCTCTCTGTAAAGTTGAATTTCAAACGATAGAATTATCGGTTATTTTGTTTGTTTTTTACTCGGAAAGAAATAATCCCATTCAACACTTAGTTTTCCGTATTCGGTTATTTTTTTCAGCTACGTGACCACATAGATTCTACATTGCCGTCGGATTCGAAGCTGCATGTGGAAGGATCCCCCACAACACACTACTTACTGATATTCGTCAGTAAAATCTGATGAAAAAAAAGAAATCTGCATTGCAGCGGGAATGCTATTGCCTAAACTAAACGCCGAATGGCCGACACCAATAATCCAAAACAAACCAAAAAAAACAAAACATGAAAAAGTACATGCTCTATCTGCTCCCGGTGATCTTCATCGTGATGACGAGTTCCATTCTCAGCGACAATGGAAAATCAGGACGAACCGGCTCTCCCGGAGAATCAACCTGTGTTAGTTGCCATGGAGATTTCTCCGCTAATACAGGAGGAGGATCCATCACCATTACGAATGTAGGAATGACGAACTGGCAATATACTCCCGGACAAACGTATCCGATTACTGTAACTGTTGCGCGTACAGGCTCAAGTATTTTTGGGCTTGGTCTCGAGTGTTTAACAGCCGCAAATGCCAATGCAGGAACACTTGCCATTACCAATACAGCATCCACACAAATCAAAACAGCAACTGTTAGCGGTGTAGTGCGGAACAATGTAGTTCATACCTTAAACGGAGGACTCACTGCCAATACTAAATCCTTTACTTTCAACTGGACTGCGCCACCTGCAGGTACAGGAACAGTAACTTTCTACTATGCAGGAATTGCAGGTAACAACGACGGTAACGAATCGGGCGACTATGTATACAATAGTTCAAAAACTGTCACTGAGTTAAGTTGCACCACACCTGCAACGCCAGGAACCATCTCCGGTACAGCCAATAACAATTGTGGCATTAGCACCAAAACATATTCGATTGCAGCTGTAGCTGGCGCCACTTCCTATGTTTGGCGGACAGATATTGTTGGAGCTACGCTAAATGGATTAACCGGAAATGTAACGACCACGGTACCGAATGTAAGCCTGAAGTTTCCGGCGAATTTTGTCAACGCAAAAGTTTATGTGAAAGCGCAAAATGCCTGTGGAGCATCTGCCGAAAAGTTCAAAACGCTGTCTTCAAAACCGGCTGTTCCAACTGTTATTACAGGACCTGTAAATCCATGTACCAATGCCACCAATGTAGCTTATAGCATCAGCCCGGTTTCCGGAGCAACATCCTATAGCTGGACAATTCCTTCAACAGGAATGACACTTGCTTCCGGACAGGGAACTACCAATCTACTGGTTAACACGAAAGCCACAGCCGTACTTTGTAGCCTCAAAGTTGGATCCACTAACGCCTGTGGAACCGGTACCAAACGAGTTCTTCCGGTTACATTGGTAAGCTGTGCCCGAAGCTATGAACTGGTACACAACGGACTTTATTTATTGGATCAGCCACGACAAATAGAAATTTATACCATTGACGGACGTCGGGTAGCATCCTTCGACCAGCCACAGGAAAATACATTCACACCTCAACTTTCAGCAGGGCTGTATATATTCTCCCTCCGCTATGAGGACCGCACTGAAAATCAAAAAGTAATGGTTCAATAACGGAACCAATCACCCTTCAAACGGAAGCAGAGGACAAGATCCATTGCTTCCGTTTTTTATTGGCTGTTAATCAGGAAATATGACCGAATTATTCATGAAATTTGGTTAATATGTGTTGAAACACTAATTTGCGTTAAAATTCAAGACAGATGAAACAGCGCTACCTTCAATGGGCATTACCCTTCGTATTTCTGATCACTACTGCTGCTATATTAAGCAGTACCGGAAGAGCAGGACGAACCGGATCACCCGGAGAAAGCACCTGTGTTTCCTGTCACAACGATTTTGCCCTCAATAGCGGAGGTGGGAGTGTCACTATCCGGAATACGGGCATGAATAACTGGACCTATGTTCCGGGAACTACTTATACTATCTCTGTAAAAGTTGCCAAAGCAGGAGCTACTTTATTTGGAGTAGGAGTAGAATGTTTAACAGCCGCCAATGGAAATGCCGGTACATTAGTAATTACTAATCCCGGATCTACAAAGCTTTTAAATGCCACTGTTTCCGGAGTCAGCAGAATCAATGTTGTTCATACACAGAACGGTGGACTTGCCAACGATTCCAATGTATTTGTCTTCAATTGGACAGCACCAGCCGCAGGAACAGGCAACGTTACCTTCTATTTTGCAGGTAATGCGGCGAATAATGATCAGTCCAACAATGGCGATTACATCTACACAGGCTCACAGGTAGTCACTGAGTGCAGCACAATAGGCACACCCGGAACGATAACCGGCCAATCCGCTCGCAACTGTGGAGTCAGCACTAAAACTTATTCGATTCCTGCAGTAGCCGGAGCCACTTCATATAGCTGGAGAACAGATATCGTTGGAGCTCTTCTCAACGGAGTAGCCGGACCGGTTGTAACCACAACGCCATCGGTAAACCTGACTTTCCCCGCCAACTTTGTGAATGCCAAAATCTATGTAAAAGCACAAAACGCCTGCAATGTAAGTGCTGAAAAAAGCAAGACATTATCTTCCAAACCTTCAGTTCCGGCAGCGATTACCGGAATCACCAATCCTTGCACCTCCACCAATAATGTATCCTACACCATTGCACCGGTAACAGGCGCCACTTCTTACTCCTGGACCATCCCGTCCAATGGAATGACCCTGGCATCCGGACAAGGAACCACTAATTTATTCGTCAACACCAAGGCAGCAGCCGTAGTATGTACATTAAAAGTCGGATCTGTAAATGCCTGCGGAACCAGTACGAAAAAATCGTTGGTTGTAAATCTCATCAGCTGCGCCCGCAACTATGAATTGCTGGAAAACGGATTATCCTTTTCCACCCAGCCTGAAATGATAGAGATTTATGGAATCGACGGACGGTTAGTAAAAGTAGTACGACAGCCTGCCGAATCAACCTTTACACCGGATATTCCCACAGGTTTGTACATATTCAGCATGCGTTTCGCCGACGGAACCGTAGAAAACCAAAAAGTGCTCATCCGATAAAGCCATTCAGGAAATGGGTAGGGCGGCAACGGGAGAGGAACGGACCTGGTTTTCTCATTTCAAAGACCATTTGCCGGCATCTAGATTGCTGATATACAGTGCGTTGATGATTCACTGATAACACTCATACCACCCTCATTTTCAATCCGATATTTCTTTTTGCTTTTTCAATTCTTTGATTATCTTTGCACTCCCGTTCGCAGGCCATTCCTGCCGACCGGCTATTGTATAGATGGCATCAACTACCAATACATCGGAGAAACTCTCCAAAGTAAAATTTGCAACGCCTGATCCTAACGATTTCGATTGGGAAACAACAGGCAAAGCTTTTGACACCTACAAAGCTGACGACCGCGTTAAGCTCGAAGCTCTGTATGAAACAAAGCTCAACCAGGTGCTTGAGCGTGAAATTGTGATGGGATCCATTATCGGATTAACCAGCAAGGAAGCGGTGATCAACATCGGTTACAAAAGCGATGGTTTAGTACCATTAGCTGAATTCCGCCACATGCCCGACCTGAAAGTGGGTGATGAAGTGGAAGTGTATGTAGAAACAGCAGAAGACAAAAACGGTCAGCTGATTCTCTCTCACAAAAAAGCCCGTGCGATGAAGTCATGGGATCGTGTAAATGCTTCACTTGAGAAAGACGAAGTAGTTACCGGTTTCGTGAAATGCCGTACCAAGGGTGGATTAATCGTAGACGTATTCGGCATCGAAGCGTTCCTTCCAGGTTCGCAGATTGATGTGAAGCCGATTCGTGACTACGATATTTATGTGGGTAAAACCATGGAGTTCAAGATTGTGAAAATCAATCAGGAATTCAAGAACGTGGTTGTATCACACAAAGTGCTGATCGAAAACGAACTCGAAAAGCAGAAAGTGGAAATCATGAGCAAACTGGAGAAAGGCCAGGTACTCGAGGGAACTGTGAAAAACATCACTTCTTACGGTGTGTTCATGGATCTCGGCGGTGTAGACGGACTCCTTCACATTACCGACATCAGTTGGGGACGTATCAGCCATCCGGAAGAGGTGCTGAAACTCGATCAGCGTATCAATGTGGTAATCCTCGATTTCGACGAAGAGAAGAAACGTATTGCTCTCGGTCTGAAACAGCTTACTCCACAACCATGGGAGTCGCTTGACCAGAACCTGAAAGCAGGTGATAAAGTGAAAGGAAAAGTGGTTGTATTGACCGATTACGGTGCATTTGTGGAGATTATCCCGGGCGTTGAAGGTCTGATCCACGTTTCTGAAATGTCATGGTCACAACACCTCCGCAGCCCACAGGATTTCCTCAAAGTAGGAGATGAAGTGGAAACTGTAGTATTGAGTGTTGACCGCGACGAGCATAAAATGTCATTAGGTCTGAAACAACTCACTCCTGATCCTTGGGGTGCCATCCTCTCTAAATACCCTGTTGGTTCGAAGCACAGTGCCAAGGTGCGTAACTTCACCAACTTCGGAGTATTTGTTGAGCTGGAAGAAGGTGTTGACGGACTTATCCATATCAGCGATCTGAGCTGGAATAAGAAAATAAAACATCCTGCTGAGTTTACCAAAATCGGCGAAGAGCTTGAAGTGGCAGTATTAGAGGTAGACGTTGAAAACCGTCGTTTGAGCCTCGGTCACAAGCAACTTGAAACCAATCCATGGGAGACCTATGAGAGTATCTTCGGAATCAACAGCGTTCATCAGGGCGTAGTTGGTAAAGTAACTGATAAAGGTGCGAACGTAATGTTCAACACTTATGGTGTAGAAGCATTTGCTCCATACCGTCAGTTGCAGAAAGAAGATGGTACCGTAGCGAAAGAGCATGATACCCTTGATTTCAAAGTGATCGAGTTCAACAAAGAAAACCGTCGTATCGTTGTTTCTCATACCCGTATCTTCGATGAGAAGGCACAGGAAGTGAAGAAGGCAGAATCTTCTGAGCGTGAAAAAGAAACACAAAATACTGCGAAGGCTGTGAAGAAAATCAAGGATACTCAGGAGAAGTCAACCCTGGGTGACATTGAAGCTCTTGCTGCTTTGAGAACTTCACTTGAAGAAAACGAAAAGAAAGGGGACGAGAATTAATTCTCCCTTGCATTAAATACGAGAGGCTGTCCGGATTCGGGCGGCCTCTTTGTTTTTTCAGCGATCCCTTTCCGGGGATGTGAATTTTATGTAATTTTGGGGCATGCCGGAAAACAGCAAGCTCATTTTTAATAAAGAGTTACTGGCTATTACCATTGATCGTCTTTGTCATCAGCTGATTGAAAACCACAACAATTTTGCTGATAGCGTATTGATCGGTTTACAGCCACGAGGCATCTATCTTTCCCGACGAATCTACGACCGGCTGGGAGAAATCAGCAAACAGCATCAGCTTACTTACGGAGAAATGGATATCAGCTTCTTCCGCGATGATTTCCGTCGTAGAGAGATGATCGTTCCAAGTGCCAATAAAATGGATAACGTAAGTGTGGAAGATAAAAAAGTGATTCTGGTAGACGACGTCTTGTTCACCGGAAGAACGATCCGCGCGGGTCTGGATGCTTTGCTGGCTTTTGGACGTCCAGCTACCGTAGAACTGCTTGTACTTATTAACCGTAAGTTCAGCCGGCAGCTTCCCATTGAACCCGATTACATTGGTAAATCAATCGATACCATCTCTACCGAAAAAGTAAAAGTGCATTTAAAACAACCGGACGGCGAAGATGGTGTCTGGCTAATCTCCGAAGAACGACAAAAATGAGCGAACTGCTAAGTGTTCAGCACCTGTTAGGGATTAAGGACCTCACCACAGAGGACATTCAACTTATTTTCCGTACCGCTGATAACTTTAAAGACGTCATTAATCGTCCGATAAAGAAGGTGCCTTCGCTGAGGGATATTACTATAGCCAATATCTTTTTCGAAAACTCCACACGTACCCGACTTTCCTTTGAACTTGCCGAAAAACGTCTCAGTGCGGATGTAGTCAACTTTTCAGCCTCCGGATCCTCCGTTAGTAAAGGCGAAACTCTGGTGGACACGGTCAATAATATTCTGGCCATGAAAGTGGATATGGTGGTGATGCGACATCCGAAACCGGGAGCTGCAGTATTTCTCTCCAAACATATCGACGCTAACGTTATCAATGCAGGAGATGGCACCCACGAACATCCAACTCAAGCCTTGCTGGACGCATTCTCAATCCGTGAAAAACTTGGCGATGTTGCAGGTAAAAAGGTTGTGATTGTAGGCGATATTCTGCATTCGCGGGTAGCACTTTCTAACATCCTCTGCCTTAAAAAGCTGGGCGCCGAGGTTATGGTTTGTGGTCCGATAACTCTTATCCCGAAATACATCACTTCGTTAGGAGTAAAGGTGGAATACAACCTCCGTAAAGCCCTCGAATGGTGCGATGTTGCCAATATGCTCCGTATTCAGCTGGAACGACAGGATATCCGCTATTTCCCAACCTTGCGCGAATACTCTATGATGTACGGATTGAATAAATCTTTACTGGATGAAATCGGCAAAGAAATCGTCATCATGCACCCCGGACCTATTAATCGCGGCGTCGAAATTACCAGTGATGTGGCTGATAGTCAGCATAGTATAATCCTTGATCAGGTAGAGAACGGAGTAGCTGTCCGTATGGCTGTTTTGTTCCTTTTAGCCCAGACAAGGGGATTTGAACAATAAGACGTTGACAATACATTCTTTTTAGGTTGCACAGAAAAAAGGGATGGAGTACATTTGTTGAAAATAGACAGGTATGCACTTTACCTTAGATAAAACTGAGAAATACGTAGTGGTTAAACTCCACGAGCAAAAATTAAACACCCTGATTGCAGCAGAGTTGAAGTCGGAACTCCTGTTACTCAATACACAGGGCTACAACAATATCATCCTTGATCTGACCGAATCGCTGTATTGTGATTCATCCGGACTGAGCGCAATCCTGGTTGGAAACCGCCTCTGCAGGAACTCAAATGGTATTTTTGTAATCACCGGGTTGAGCGATACCGTTCGCAAACTGGTACAGATTTCCCAACTCGATCAGGTTCTCAACATTTCCGGCAGTGTGAATGAAGCCGTTGATGCTATTCTGATGGGCGAGGTGGAGCGAAATGTGAAAAATGATTAGTATCTTAGTGGAGTAAAAGAAAAGTGAAATGAAGAAAATTGTAGCTGCATTCCTGATTGCCTTTGCTGCTGTTGCTCAAACCAATGCACAATGTGTCCCCGGAACATCCACCGTTTCCGGAATTACCCCTGACAGTGCTACCGGATTATCGCCGGCGGTGGTTGGACAACCGTATAATCAGGTGATGCAGATTCGTGTCCCACAGGATACAACAACAATGCTCGGACCAATTCCAATCAATGTAACGATTGTGTCGATTGGACTTTCTGCCTTCACCGGACTTCCTCCAGGATTGACATATACCTGTACGCCTTCCAACTGTATTTTTCCTGGCAACTCTAACGGTTGTGTACTGATCAGTGGTACACCTACTGTAGCAGGAAACTTTGCCCTTACTGCAATTACAGCCAGCATCGGTTCTACTATAGTCGGCAATATTACCCAATACGATACGCTTACCTATTATAGCATCGCTGTAACAGGATCTACTACCGGAATTGATGAGAGTACAGGTCTGGGTTTTTCAATGGATCAGAACTCTCCAAATCCCTGCAACGATATAACTGAAATCCGTTATATCATACCGCAAATGGGAGAGGTGGAATTCCGCGTCTTCAACCTTATCGGAAAAGAAATTTACAGGAGTCTGCTCAATGCCAATCAAGGTGAAAACCAATTACGCATTGACAGCAGAGATTTTGCTCCAGGTGTTTATATGTACACCATGACCTTCAATGGAGAAACGCTCTCTAAACGCATGGTGATTTCACGCAAGTAGCGTATGAGTCTTGAACTCACCATTCTCGGCAGCAGTTCAGCCACGCCGATTTACAACCGACATCCTACATCACAACTGCTGGTCTTTCGCGACCGTCATTTTCTTATTGACTGCGGCGAAGGCACTCAAATGCAGATGTTGAAATACAAAGTCCGTTATCACCGCATCACCCATATTTTTATCAGCCACCTTCACGGCGATCATTACCTCGGATTAATCGGATTGCTGTCTACGTTCCATCTTCAGGGACGCTCTGCAGATCTTCACCTTTACGGACAACAGGATCTCATGGACATTGTAGAGATGCATCTGCGCATTTCACAAACGCAATTAAGATACAACCTCATCTTTCATCCGGTAAGACATTATACCCCCGAAATTTTATTTGAAGACGACGACCTGCTCATCCGCACTGTTGTACTCAATCACCGCATTCCTTGCACCGGATTTATCTTCAGTGAAAAGCCACGACCACGAAAATTGCGCGTCGATAAACTGCAGGAATATGGAATCCCATTTACACAGTACACGCGCATCAAATCAGGAGGGGAGTTTGTAACAGCAGAAGGGCATGTCATCTCCAATGAAGAGCTTACTGAAAGTCCGCTTCCGCCACGTACCTACGCCTTTTGTTCCGACACCATGTACCTGCCTGAACTGGCCAGCGAGTTGCATGGAGTAGATTTACTCTACCACGAAGCCACTTTTCTCCATGATATGAAAGACCGGGCCACCATGACATTTCACTCCACCGCACGCGAAGCCGCACAGGTAGCTAAGGAAGCAGGAGTAGGTAAACTCATCATCGGACACTTCTCCGCACGCTACAAGCAATTAGATCCATTGCTGGAGGAAGCGAGAGAAGTTTTTCCCAACACTGATCTTGCCATCGAAGGTTCCTGCTTCAAGCTCGACTAAAAAAAAACGGACAATACTACCTCGCATGTAGTATCATCCGTTATTAAGTGGAGAATTTTTCGATCAGAAGCGAAGGTTCTCTGGTTCGCCGAGAATACGACGACCTTCGAGAATTTGATTCTTCGCGTTTTCGCAGAGTTGGAAGGCATACTCTTCCCGTTTCTTGTCGATCAGACTTTGCGGGAAATTGATACCATTCTCAACACGGAAAGCATATTCCTGGTGTACAGCAGGCAGAATATTCGCCACTTGCTCCAGTTCATAATTATGTGCAGCTTCGATGATGGCCGATTTCCAATCTTCGGCAGCCTGAATGCGGATAGATTTTCCTGCATTGCGCAGAATCTCCAACGCTTCATCCAGCTCCAGCTGATCATCCATTTGCTGCTGGAATGCTTCCACTGCTTTGCAATATTTCAGTGTACGTTTATCTTCAAAGCGACGAACAAACGATTGCACAACTTCCATATCATAGATGCTCAGATAAGGACGTGAATCAACTGTTTTTTGCGGATTGTTCCGTTTCAGATTTTCCAGTTGACGCTGACGGGCGATTGAACGGTAACGTTGTTCTTTGTCTCCGCGAACATCCGGAAGATCAAGCAATGAACTGGTCGTCATATATTCATCGTAAAAACGATACCAGGCCGGCATATGCTCATCAATATCATCATCGATACTTGGAATATGTCCTGTTTGATATTCGGCTTTAAAGGCTTCGTAATCCTGCCAGTTATCATAGCTCAGGATTAACCCGGCCTGACCTGAACGCAGGAACTTTACATACAATTCCATTTCGGCGCGACTTACCGGAGTAATGTACGGGCAATGCTGAATATTGGCCGAAAGTTGCAGGAACTGAGTGCTGTGTTCAACACCTTTCAAACGGATCTGCTCGGCACGCCATTGGCATTGCAAATTGAACAGTTTCTTCTGCTGAATAGCCCACAATGCTTCCTCAGCTATCATTTTATAGCGGAAACCTGTTTGTTCTTCCTGATTAATGTATTCCTGTCCGCGGGTAAGGTAATACGCCTTCCTGCGAGCATAGTTCTTAATGAATGTTTCCACGGAGGCAGGATTGAATTGAGCAAAGAACTCCTGGTAAAGCGGATTCGACTTCAATTCCTCTTCGGTTTGCTGACGGATCAGTTCTACGCGGATTTCTTCTTCAAATTTCTCCTGAATATGAGGAGGTACTTCTGGTAATTGCTTCATAGTATTATTTGACAACAGGATTTTAAACCGTTTTTTTTGTGTCCGGGTTCATCCTTTTTATGAAAAATATTACAAATGCAAGTGATCCATGTTCCGGGCCGTTTTGATGAAAATCATGGGGTAACCCGCCGAACGTACGGATTCCGCCCGTACCTTTAAACTGCCTTAATACGGCAAAAAGTTCAAAAAGTTCTTTATTTCTTTCTCACCCCTAAAAAAAACTCATCCTATGAAAACGTACGATGAAAAACACATCAAAAACGTGGCGTTAATCGGCGCTGCGAAAAGCGGCAAGACCACCCTTGCCGAAACAATGTTATTTGAGGCCGGAATTATCAATCGAAGAGGTACGGTGGAAGAGAAGAATACCCTTTCGGATTACCATGAAATTGAACACGAACGCGGAAGTTCAGTTTATGCCACGCCTTTACATACCGAATGGAAAGATTACAAGATTAATATTATTGATACACCCGGACTCGATGATTTTATAGGAGAAGTGATTGCTGCGATCCGGGTTTGTGATACCGCCGTTATTTTACTGAATAGCCAACACGGAGTAGAAATAGGTACTGAAATAATTTTTGATTACGTCGATAAATACCGTCGTCCTACAATTCTTGCTTTTAATCACCTCGATCAGGATAAAGCCAATTTTCAGCAAACATTGGATGAGGCAAGAAATTTTTTCGGTCCTGCAGTTACGCTGATGCAATATCCGCTTGAAACAGGTGCTGGATTCAATGCCATCATCGACCTCTTAAAAATGAAAATGTATCGTTTCCCATCTTCAGGAGGAAAACCCGAAAAACTCGATATCCCTGCTGAGGAACTGGAACGCGCGAATAAACTTCACAACGAACTCGTTGAGAAAGCAGCTGAGAATGATGAAAAGCTGATGGAATTATATTTTGAAAAGGGTAATCTCGATGAGGATGAACTGCGGGAGGGAATTAAAGCCGGTATGATGAAACATCAGGTGTTCCCTGTTTTCTGTATTTCTGCTAAGAAAGATATGGGTAGTGGTCGACTGATGGGTTTCATTGATAATGTAGCGCCATCTGCAGTAGATATGCCGGCGGAGATTCTGGAAGATGCTACCGAAGTGAAGTGTGATCCTGCAGCTCCAGCACGTCTCTTTATCTATAAAACGCTAGCGGAACCTCATCTCGGTAAATTGTCGTTGTTTAAAGTGATGGCCGGTGAAGTGACTCCGGGTATGGATTTTTACAATGAAAAAACAGCTACCACTGAACGTATCGGTCAGCTCTTTATTCTGGATGGTAAGAACCGAAATCCGGTAGAGCGTTTAAAAGCCGGTGATATAGGTGCTACGCTGAAGTTGAAGAACACACGTACTTCCGATACACTGAATTTCAAAGGTGCTGCCGGTTCTATTGATCCGATTCATTTCCCTGAGCCTCGTGTTCGTACTGCTATTCTCACAAAGAATAAAGCAGATGATGAAAAGCTTGGAGAAGTATTGCAGGAAATCCATTCAGAGGATCCAACACTCGAAATTCAATATGACAAAGAAATTCGCCAGTTGCTGATACATGGTCAGGGCGAATTGCATCTTTCTGTTACAAAATGGCGCTTGCAGCATATCTATAAAATGGAAGTGGAGTTTATTAAACCACGTATTCCTTATCGTGAGACAATTCTTCGTCCTGCAGAGGCTTCTTATCGTCATAAAAAGCAGTCAGGTGGTGCCGGACAATTCGGTGAAGTATACTTAAGGATAGAGCCGTTTACAGAGGGAATGCCTAATCCGAAAGATCTGAGTGTTCGTGATACCGAAATTCATGAATTGCCCTGGGGTGGAAAAATGGTATTTCTGAATTGCATTACAGGTGGCGTGATTGATGCCCGCTTTTTGCCTTCTATAGTGAAAGGTGTAATGGAGAAGATGTCAGAGGGACCACTTACAGGATCGTATGTCCGAGATGTGCGTGTGGCAGTATACGATGGTAAAATGCATCCGGTAGATTCCAATGATATCAGTTTTAAAATTGCGGGAATGATGGCTTTCAAGGAAGCTTTCCATGCTGCCGAACCTCAACTGCTGGAACCGATATATGAAGTGGAGACAGAAGCGCCGGAAGGAGTGATGGGTGATGTAATGAGCGAATTGCAAACCCGTCGCAGTGTGATTATGGGAATGGATAACAGAGGAGGATATCAGGTTATCAAAGCACGGACTCCATTGGCAGAACTGGATAAATTCAATACATCGCTACGCAGTATCTCTCAAGGTAAAGCCAAAGTGAAAATGAAATTCGCTGATTATGCTCCGGTGCCGGGTGAAATACAACGTAAGTTAACGGAGGAATATAAAAAGGTGGAACATCATGAATTAAACCACTAAGCCTGTTAAATAGAAATTAAGCATGTAATGAAGTTGCCGGGATTCTGCAAAGGGTTCCGGCTTTTTCGCTTTAAATATTTGTATGTCAGATGTTTGTGTCGAATTCTAAATAACATGGATTCGTTTATAAAGTAAGTATCAGTCCTTGCAATGAATGCTGTGCCCGCCGTAATATTGTACTAGCAGAATCCTATGAACGAACCGGAAGTAAAAGCACTGATCAGTCTTCTTGATGACTCCGATAAAGAAGTCTTTGGTCATATAGAAGAGAAACTCATAAGCATGGGTAATGATGTGATTCCTTTTTTGGAAGATGCATGGGCGAATGCATTTGATCCGGTGATGCAGCAGCGTATCGCCAATATCGTGCATAAAATTCAATTTGATAACCTGCTGGAGGATATTAAACTTTGGATTCACACGGGTGATGATGATTTGTTGAAGGGTGCCATTTTGGTGGCGCGTTATCAGTATCCTGAACTTGATGAGCAGAAAATTCGTTCGGTCATCGATCAAATGAAAAAGGAAATCTGGCTGGAGATGAATGAATCATTGACGGCGCTGGAGCAAGTGAATGTGTTGAACCATTTCTTTTTTACAAAGTATGGTTTCAGCGGCAACACCACTAATTATCATGCTCCGCAAAACTCCTATATCAATTGTGTGATTGAAAGTAAGAAGGGAAATCCATTGGCATTGTCGATTATCTACCTGATGGTTACCCGAGCTTTGAATCTGCCAGTGTATGGAGTAAATCTTCCGGAACATTTTATTCTGACATATCTCGAAGTAAGAGAAAACGAAGAGGGTAATACCGGTCGTACGCTGTTTTATATTAATCCGTTTAGCAAGGGTTCAGTATTTGGTAAGGGCGATATCGATCAATTCATAAAGAAGCTGAATCTGGAACCGCAAAACAGTTATTATCAGCCTTGCTCTCATCGCGAAATGATTTTACGGATGCTGCGTAACCTGGCGTTTAGTTATCAGAAGCTGGGTGATACTGAAAAAGTGGAAGAGTTGTCGAAGATGATTCGCCTTTTCGGTGAGGATGCAGCTGTTGGCTGAGCCTAATTAAAATTTCATTTGCTTACTTTTTTTCTTCGGGGAGTTATTCCTGAAGAGTGCTGTTATATGCATTGGTGAAAGTGAAGTGCCTAGCGAACAATCTTCAGAAATGTGCGGAACAGAATTTTGCAATCAGTGAAAATACCTTGATCGTTGATGTACTTTAAATTGAGTTCGAGCTTGGCAGGCATTATTTCATCGATGTATGTTCTTTCGGGATCGGCAGCTTTTCCGAGGAGTTCGTTCTCATCGGAATATTCAATCGATGCGTAGTCGGTGATGCCGGGTTTTACGTTGAGCACGTTAAGTTGTGTGGAGTTGTAGAGATCAACATAACGTTTTACTTCGGGACGTGGCCCTACCAGACTCATACTTCCGCCCAATACATTAAAAAATTGCGGGAGTTCATCCAGCTTGAATTTTCGGAGATAATATCCGGCTCTGGTAACACGTGGATCTCGTCCTCCAACAGTGAGTAAACCTCGTTTGTCGGCATCCGGATGCATGGTGCGGAATTTATAAATGCGGAACGGTTTACGGTGGAGTCCAATTCGCTCCTGAAGGTAAAATACCGGACCGGTGCTGTCGAGTTTTATCCAGATAGCTATCAACAAAAGGATAGGAGTGAGGACAAGAATAAATCCCAGACTAAAAACAATGTCCATTATGCGTTTCATCTGCGGAGTTTATTTTACGACAGACTGTACAGCTTTAATAACGGCGTCGGTTACCCGCTGAAGTGCAGTTTCATCCAGCGCATAAAACACCGGCAATGAAATTTCTCTCGAGAAGTTATCGTACGCTACCGGATACTGCTCCATTTGATATCCCAGATTTTTATAAAAACTCAATCGGGGAAGTGGAATGAAGTGTACATTGACACTTACATCTTCATCAAATATCCGTTGGATAATCAGATCCCGTTCGTCTTCTGTAACACCCTTGATACGCAGTTGAAAAAGATGGTAGGAAGTTTCACTGTCCTGGTTTCTTAATACTGGAACTTCCGCCCAGGGATATCCTTTAAGCATATTGTAGTAGTATTCGCAAATGGCTTTTCTTTTGGGTAGTGTGTCGTTTTCATAACGACGTAGTTCTACAAGACCAATCGCCGCCATTATGTCGGTCATGTTGCATTTATAACCGGCTTCGATGATATCGTACTTCCAGTTACCTTTTTGCATTTTGGCAAGCGCGTCTTTGTTTTGTCCGTGCAAGGTGAAAATACAGAGGTAATTGTAAATTTCCTGATTATTGAATGGAGCCGGAAAGTTCAATGCAATGGCACCGCCTTCTGCTGTTGTGAGATTTTTTACAGCATGGAATGAGTATACAGTGGCATCGGCCCAGTTTCCGGTTTTTTTATTTTTATATACTGCACCGAGTGAATGTGCGGCATCTGAAAGTAAGAGTATTCGTCCAAGTTGCTGCTGTCGTTCGTTCTCTGCATGAAATATACTTTTCACTTCTGCACTGCTGATCACTTCCATGATTGCTGAATAGTCGCAGGGAAGGCCAGCGATATCTACCGGCATAATCACTTTAGTTCTTGGTGTGATGGCCGCTTTGATCAACGCTGTGTTGATGTTGAAATCATCCGGGTTGACATCTACCAATACCGGTTTTGCGCCACAGTGAATGACTACGTTGGCAGTAGCAGAGTAGGTGTAGGCAGGTAAAATGACCTCGTCACCTTCTTTCACGCCAAACCAGCGGAGCATGATCTCGAGTCCGGCTGTAGCAGAGTTGAGGCAAAGGGTATATGGGTTGCCGTTATAAACACTCAGGTCTTTTTCGAATTGCTTGGTGCGTGGTCCGGTGGTGATCCATCCTGACTTTAAGGCTGCCGTAACTTCCTGTATAATTTCATCATCGATGCGTGGCGGGGAGAAGGGGAGTAGGCTCATCGTACTTTTTTTCAAAATTAAGTGATTCAGTTGTGAATGGTGGTGTTGGATGGACGGATTAACAGAAGAGAGTAGAAAAAGGAGAGAAAAAATACTCCTTTCTGGACTTCGAGTATCGATTCGGTCATGGCATTGAGAGTAATGATAACAGCAAGAAAGAGGAAGGCGTTCTCAGTGCGGAAGCCCGACTTTCGTAAGGGGAGCAACAACAGTCCTACGAGGCAAAGTATGCCGGCTATTCCTAAACACAACCATGTTTGGAGGAATTGGTTGTGAGAGTTGAGTTTTCTTTCCAGTCCATAAGTGAATTGATGCGCTGCATAGGATTTGAGCAATTCATCTTTTATATCTCCGGTTCCGGTTCCGATCATCCAGTTATCCTGAAGTAATGCCAGACTCTCTTTCCAGATTTCGATTCGTCCTGTAGTGCTGTTATGGGCGGTTTCCTGTCCGCTTTGCTGTACAATGGCATCTTCTACTTGTGTAAATCGGTTGTTGATGCGGTTCATTCCAATGTAGAAAAGGACACTGCAACCCATTGCGAGTAACCATCCAGTACGGGCAGGTTTGGTAAAAATTTTCTCTCTGATGGCCAGAATAGCGAAGAGAATCGTAAGAAGTATCGTAGTCGCTAGTGCTGTCCGGGCTGATAATAAGATGCAATTAGCCAGTAAAAAGAATAATTCTGCTCCGACAATCAACCCTTTAATTCTGTTGGATGTCTGAAGTAGTCGTTCCAGTACAAAATAGACAGCGACACTTAAATACATCGTGAGATAAGTCGGATGCATGAATAATGAACTATAATCAGTATAAAAAAAGAAGGTAGGCTGATGAGAATTGATGTATCGGTAGATGGCATAAAGCAGCATGATCGCACAGGAAAGAAGGCAACCTGCGGTAAATCCTATTTTGATATTGCGCAGATCATTTCCCCGAAGTTGTAGCGTGCCAATCACCAATGGCAAGAGGAGGAAGGTGAGTTTGGTTTGCAGATCAAGTCCGGCATAACTGAAATTACTTGTATGAATCAATCCGAGGATATGGATTCCGTAAAAAACCGGTAGTCCCCACAATAGTTTATTACTCCTGAATCCGGCAAGTATTGTTCGCCGATCCTCTTTATCCAATAGTCGAGTAATTGCGGTGAGTCCCCAGGTGATCATGGATGCAACAGGCCATAATGGCAGGAAGAAGGCTGAAAGCAAGACCCACTTATTCGTGATGGAGGATGATTGAATCGGCTGCATCTTGCTTCGTTATTTGTTGTCAGATGAAGAAAGGGTTTCTTCGTATGCCCGAATGAATTGTTGTGTGATAGCACTCCTCATGAAATGTGAACGGACATACGAATACCCGTTTTCTCCGAGTGTTTTACATAATTCAGGGTTTTCTGCAAGTTGTAATGCAGCTGATGCCAGTTGCTGATGGTTTTCAGGTGCAATATATAGTCCGCATTTGCCCTGATCAATGAATAACTCTCTCGCTTCGCCATCCACAGCCAGCAGTATTGGTTTTTTCAATGCAAGGTTCTCGAATATTTTTGAGGGTATTGCTCCGAGGAATAAATCCATCTTCCGTAATGGAATAACAGCAGCATCAATGGAAGAAACTATGGCCGGTATCTCTTTGCGGGAAACCAATGGCAGGAAGTGTACATGTGGAATATTTTCCATCGACATCCTCTCTTGTAATCGTTCCTTTTCCGGTCCTTCCCCAAGCAATAGGAAGCGTATATTGGTAGATGCCGGTAGTTGTTTTGCAGCATCCAGAATAATATCGAGTCCTTGTGCAAGTCCGATTATACCGGCGTATAAAATCAAAAACTCTGCTTCATTGTAGCCATTGTCTTTTCGCCAGTTGCTATTCGGCTGTGCAGAAAAAATGGAATCATCTACTCCGTTTGGTAACCAATGCACTTTTTTTGCAGGGAAACGACGCTGTATATCTTTTACAATTCCTTTAGTTTGTCCGGTGATGAGGAACGATTTACTGTAGAGAAATTCTTCCAGCTTCGTTGCCATATTCAGGAAGAAGCGGTTCGTGATGACACCCAGCTTTTCTGCCGATTCAGGCCATAAATCCGATACATTGAAGATCATGTTTGCATTCCTTCTCTTCGAGATCCACCAGGCACTGATTCCTAAAAACAGAGGTGGAGATTCACATAAAACGGCATCAAACTCTTCGTTTATCCGTCTGTGATACCAGATGGAAGAAAAAGTAAAGGAAAAATAGTTGAGGAGACGGGAAATAATGGAGCGGTTTTTACTTACGTATATCCACGACCGATAGACATCAATTCCATCCATTTCTTCCCTGACCCATTTTTTTCCTTTGTATGCCGCATGAATCTCCATAGCCGGATAGTTGGGCATGGCAGTGAGGATGACAGGATGATGTCCTGCGGCTTTCAATTCACGCGCCAATCCGCTCAACCGGTTTTGTGGAGCTCCGGTTTCCGGCGGATAATATTGGGTGAGGATGAGGATGCGCACGGCTTATACGAGCAAAGTTTTTACAATATTTTCTGCTGCTTTGCCTCCTCCGTAAAGGTTGGCATTGTAGTCAGGATGGGCAGATGAAGCTGCGGAATAGGCACTCATGATTTTTTCAGTATCACTTCCGGCCAACTGGTTATATCCGCCTTCCACCAGTTCTACCCATTCTGTTTCATCACGAAGAGTAATGCATTGCTTTTGGAAGAAGAAAGCTTCTTTTTGCAATCCACCACTGTCAGTGAATACCATTCTGCAGTTTTTAAGCAACTCCAGCATGTCGAAGTATCCAACCGGATCAATGATATGCACCGGAAAATGAATTCCTGACTCTGCGATGATTTTTTTCGTCCGTGGATGTAAGGGCATTACAATGGGAGTTTCTGCATGAATACGGCTGAGTGCAGCTGCGATGGATTTCAGCCGTTCAGGGTCGTCGGTATTTTCTGCACGGTGTAAAGTGCAAAGATGAAATTCGCTGAAGGGGAGTTGACTTATTAAAGTAGATTTTGCTTCCGAAGTTCTGGCGTAATAAATTGCTGCGTCCTGCATCACATCTCCGCTTAGTTCAACGCGCATATTGTCGAACGGATATCCTTCTTTTTGCAGATTATCTACCGCAGTTTGAGTTGGGCAGAACAAATAGTTGGAGATACGGTCGGTTAAAATCCGGTTGACTTCTTCGGGCATTTGCATATTGAACGAACGGAGTCCTGCTTCCACATGGGCAACGGGAATATGTAATTTTACTGCAGTTAAAGCTCCGGCAAGAGTAGAGTTGGTGTCGCCATAAACCAGGACCAGATCCGGACGATGTTCCAGATAAAGTTGTTCCAAACCACTCATCATTTCGCCGGTCATTGCTCCATGATTTTTACCGTGAATACCAAGGTTGAACGCAGGTTTTGGTATTTCCATCTCATTGAAAAATATAGCAGACATATTTTCATCGAAATGTTGCCCTGTATGAATGATGTACTCCTGAATCTGCGCATGTTTGGCGAATTCACGACTCACAACAGCTGCCTTCACAAACTGAGGCCGTGCACCTACTATGGTAAATATTTTCATCCTGTTTAGTTTCTCGTTTTACCGGTTGATCTGGCTATTGTTGTTTTATAAAACTGAACCAGTTTGTTGCCTTCCTGTTCCCAGTTGTATTTCTCAATGACGGCACGTTGTCCGTTCTCGCCAAATTTCCGGCATTGTTCATCATTTTTCAGCAGCGTTTCAATGGCACTATTAATGGCAGATGGATCACCCGGATCAACATTGATTCCACATTCGGCAGAAGTAACGATCTCCCGCCAGAGAGGAAAATCTGAAGCAATAACGGCCATTCCTGCAGCCATATATTCAAACATCTTTACCGGATAAGCATCGATATAATTGGGTGAAGGTAACAGGGTGACAATTCCAATTTTTGAACGCGTAAGTATATCAAGTACGCCTTTTCGATTCAGGAATCCATGTTCCTGCACGCGTTGCCAACCCGGTTTGTTGATCACCTCATTACGTAATGATTCAGGGGAGAAACTTCCGCAAAGATGCAACGGGTAGGAGAGACCATCCATGGCGTCGATTAGTTCTACAATTCCCCGTGTTTTCATGATTCCGCCAATATAACAGAGCGCATTTTCCCGTTGTTCGAATGGAATATCTTTAACAAGCAATTCGTCGAGTCGCGGAAAGTTGAAAATAACTTCTGTGTTTGGTTGCGTCCGTTTAAATTTTGTACCAATCGACGGAGTGGCCGCAATGATTCCGGATACCCGTTTGCTCATCCAAGTCTCCATCAGGCGCATGATCGCTGCTACAGTGCTGCGGATAAACCCGGGTAAATAATGCTTCGACATGATCTGCAAGGGAAGATCTTCGTGTGCATCATAAAAGACTGTATATCCTTTCTTGTAGAGTCGTATAGCATGTGGAATCAGCTCAGGATCGTGAAAATGAAATACTGTAGCTCCGGTTTTGAGTCCGGCATCAATCACCGCGCGGGTGTCTTTTACCATTCGGCTGAACCGTCCGTTTCCTGCACGTGGTACGCCAATCAATCTGACATTATTACTTGTTTTTTCTTCGCGCTGACCATTGGTGCAATAAACAAGCGAGACTTCAAATCCGGCTGCTGCCAGCGTAGTACATTCCTTGAGGAAAATACGTGCATCTCCGGGTTGATGTACAGAGGTGATATGGCAGACTTTAACCGACATGAATTGCTTGCAGATAAAGATCGTTAAATTTCTTCCGATTGGAATCCTTGCCGGCGCGTTCCTTTACCAGAATTTTATTTGAGGAGATGATTTCCGGTTTGCAAAGCGCAATTCCGCGGGTAATCGCATCCGCAACATTGGAGTGGATAAGCACGCCGTTTTTTCCATCCTCTATGATTTCACTGTTAGCCGGATAGTCGGTGACAACGGGAATTGCTCCGGAGGCCATCGCTTCGTAGAGGCTGATGGAAGTAGAGTCGGTTTTTGCGTAGGAGATGAAAAGTCCGGCCCTTGCATAGAATTCCTTGTTGGCTTCCGGTGATAACCAACCCGTAAATTGTACAGCATCGTTCAATTGCAGATCAGCGACTTTTTGTTCCAGCAATTTGCGCTCTGATCCTTCCGCTGCAATTACCAGTTTCCATTCCTTATTTTCCGGTGTTTTGTGAAACTCAGCAAAGCCATCGATAATTTTCCCGATCTGATAATGTGGATTCAGGTAACGGTTGGAGTAGATAATTTTCTCCTTTGGTAAATTTGGGAAATCAAAGTCAATACCGAAGTTGGCTATCAGAATTTTCTGCTGCATTTCCGGTCTGTATTTTTTCATGAGATCGGCCATGTGCTGACAACTTGCAGTGAAGTAATCTCCTTTTTTCAAGATGAACTGAAGTAAAATCCTGCTGGCCAGACTCACCTGAGGAGTGTAAAGGATATCGCTTCCCCAGGCAGTTACAATGACCGGAGCTGCTGTGTTATTCGCCATGAGGACATAAGCAGCGCAGGTATTGGCCTGATGTACATGCAGAATATCCGGATTGAAATCACGGATAATCTGTCGCAGATGATGTAGCCTGGACGGAATTGCCGTAATTGGTTTGAACGACATAGAAGCAGTTACGTTCCGATGTCTACCTGTTTCTAATGGCTGATCCGTTACCACCAGTATTTCGCTGAATGAATCTTCAATCAACCGAAGATAATTCTGAATATGGATACTCTTCGTTCCGGCCAGTAAAAGTTTTTTCTTCTTCAACGGTTCCATCTACTAGTTTTTATTTCGTTGAAGTAAAAAAGGAATTTCTTCCTTGGCACGATTGAAATTATCCTTTAAGTTAATCCATGGTGCCGATTTCCAGTGGCGTGGATGTGATAGGAAATGAATTCGTTTATGCCCTGCACTGATTGCTTCAAGAGGAGATGTTCCTCGGTAAAAGTGAGGATAAGGTGCATCGGAACACATCGTGGTGAAACTTTTTGTCAGCAGTGGATTATAACATTCAAACTCAAGTCCGCATTCACGGAGCAGTTCTTCAGTGATGAATGCGTAGTTGGGTGTTTTTAACTTCCGGTTGACAAAATCACCATGGGAGGCTATACTGCGTATTTTGAATCCTGCCGTTTTTTCAACATGCTGCAGTTGTGTTTTGAATAAATCGCGAATGGCAGAGAAGTGTTTATTGAGCTCCGTCGTAGAAAAGATATGGTGCTTTTTACAGTAATCGGCTATTTCTTCAAAGTGATAACCTACTTCAAAGCCATCATGATGGAGGCGCTGCATGATTTCTTTATCCAGCGTTGACAAACGGAAATAATAACTCGCTTTGATCTGATATTCCTTTTCTGCTTCATAGAACAAAAGAGCAGTTTTGGAATCGGTGTCGATATCATGGCGATGAATAAAAATCCGTTGATTGTCGCCTTGGGAATTCCCGTTCTTTAGCAATGCAAAGTATTCGGGCAGGGTATAATGTTTGTAATTTTCTTCCACCGCTTTGGAGAGAATAGCACGATAGTCCGCTGATCGCAGCGGAAGGAAAAAATCGGAATAGAGGCGATGGAAAACAGCTTTCATTTCTTCAGGGTTTTCCAGGTAACGCGATAAGGTTTGAAGCCCAGTCGTCGTTTGAACATTTTTAATCCGTCTGATGCGCCGAAATAGGTATCGTACATCAAATGAATATTGTTTTCCTTGTCTCGTATAAGTTTTGAAATTGTCTCCGTTACGAGGTAGTACATAATTCCTTCTTTGAGGTGTTCCTGATGTCCCATTATCCGGT
>JAGOJO010000130.1 GCA_017995075.1 Bacteroidia bacterium
TAATCAACCAGGAACTGAAACGCCAGAAGCACGGCATTGAATTGATTGCTTCTGAAAACTTCGTATCGAAGCAGGTGATGCAGGCAATGGGTTCCTGTCTCACGAATAAATACGCCGAAGGTCTTCCAGGTAAGCGTTACTACGGCGGTTGTGAGATAGTTGATCAGGTGGAGCAGATTGCCATTGATCGTGCTAAAGAATTATTTGGTGCTGCCTGGGCTAACGTGCAGCCACATTCCGGTGCGCAAGCCAATGCGGCGGTGATGCTGGGTGTGTTGAATCCGGGTGATAAAATCATGGGATTTGATCTTTCACACGGTGGACACTTAACGCATGGTTCGCCTGTGAATTTCAGTGGTAAACTGTATCAGCCGGTATTTTACGGAGTAGAGAAAGAGACAGGATTGATCAACTATGATAAAGTAGAAGCGTTGGCGAAGAAGGAAAAACCGAAGCTGATCATCTGTGGTGCATCTGCATATTCCCGCGATTGGGATTATGTGCGTCTTCGGGCGATTGCGGATAAAGTTGGTGCATTGCTGTTGGGCGATATCTCTCATCCTTCCGGATTAATAGCAAAGGGAATTCTGAATGATCCGTTGCCATATTGCCATATTGTAACGACTACTACACATAAAACCCTCCGAGGACCTCGTGGCGGACTCATCATGATGGGCAAGGATTTCCCGAATCCGATGGGACTCAAAACACCAAAAGGAGAAATCCGTATGATGTCGTCTATCCTCGATGGTGCTGTGTTTCCGGGTACTCAGGGCGGACCACTCGAGCATGTTATCGCCGCGAAAGCAGTGGCCTTCGGTGAAGCACTCACCGATGACTATCTGAAATATGTAGTGCAGGTGGTGAAAAATGCCAAAGCACTGGCTGCCGCATTTACAGAGAAAGGTTATCAGATTATTTCCGGCGGCACCGATAATCACATGATGCTGATTGACCTCCGCAACAAAAACATTACCGGTAAACTGGCCGAGAACTCCCTCGTAAAAGCAGATATCACCATTAATAAAAACATGGTGCCATTTGATGATAAGAGTCCGTTCATTACCTCCGGTATCCGAATCGGTACAGCTGCCATTACCTCCCGTGGTATGAAAGAAGCACAAATGAAAAAAGTAGCTTCGCTTATCGATAAAGTACTGATGAATCCTGAAGATGAAAAAGTGCTGGCGAAAGTACGTGGTGAAGTCAATGCCTTCATGGAGAAGTTTCCTTTATACTGATCACACAATACCAGCACCAATTCTTCGTTGATTCACGGTATGTTCACCCGCCTCACTTTTATTGGACTCCTCGGTCTGTTGCCTGTATTTGGTATGGCGCAGACAGGAGGACAAACCGCATTTAATTTCCTGCAGATGGTTGCACCTGCACGTGCTGCCGGTCTCGGCGGAAATGCCATTGCCACCCGTGCTGATGATATCACATTGATAGGACAGAATCCGGCCTTGTTATCGCGCGAAATGGATCAGCAGGTTTCGTTAAGTTATGTGGGGCACCTTGCAGGTATCCGCTATGGTAATGTGATGGCGGCAAAGGATTTTAAAAAGATCGGAACATTCGGATTCAATTTTCAATATATCAGCTACGGGAGTTTTGACCAGACAACCGTCACGTCAGAAAAAACAGGAACGTTTACTGCAGGTGAGTATGCTTTTAATCTTGCCTGGAGTAAAGCGCTCGACAGTACACTCTTTATTGGCGCCAATGTGAAAGGCATACTGTCGAATTTTGCCGACAATAAATCGAATGGTATTGCGGCAGATTTGGGAATAAACTGGATTGAGCCGGAGACCATGTGGAGCGCTTCGCTTGTAGTGAAAAACATCGGCCGGCAATTGAAAGCTTATGATGGTGCAGAGCGGGAGAAACTACCATTTGAAATTCAATTTGGTGTTGCCAAGCAGTTGCCGAAAGCACCGTTTCGTTTTTCTATTATCGGACAACAATTACAGAAGTTTGACCTGACTTATACTGATCCGGCAGATGAAGGTACTGATCCGTTGACCGGTGAAAGCAAACAGGATAAGATAACTTTTGGTGATAAGGTCTTGCGCCATATGATTTTCAACGTGGAAGTGCTCTTGTCGAAAAATTTCAATCTTCGCTTTGGTTATAATTTACTGCGCAGAAATGAACTCGGATTCCCTGAGAAAAAAGGAATGAGTGGAATGGCACTCGGAATGGGTTTTAAAGTGAATCGGTTTCAGTTTGCTTATGCCCGTACAATTTACAACACAGCTGGCGGAAGTAATCACATCACTTTAACGACCAATATCAAGGATTTTGCCCGTAAATAATAACGGTCAGGCCTATCCGCGTTTCATTACACGACCCAATTCCCGTTTTGCTTCTGCATCCTTGATCGTATCGCGTTTATCGTAAAGTTTTTTCCCGCGGGCAAGACCCAGTTCCAGTTTGGCAAATCCACGTTCACCAATATAAAGTCGGGTAGGAATAAGCGTAACACCCTTCTCCTTTAATTTGGCATGTAAACGGCGCAACTGGTATTTATGCAACAGCAGTTTCCTCTCCCTACGCGGTTCATGATTGCTGTATCCTCCGTCTTCATAAGCGCTGATATGAAGATTTTTGATGAATAGAGTATCGTTTTTAAAATAACAATAGGCATCATTCAGATTGGCTTTTCCTTCGCGGATGGCTTTTACTTCCGTACCGGTCAATACAATGCCGGCCTCCCAGGTGTCGGAGATAAAATAATTGAAGCTCGCCTTCCTGTTTTGAATGTTTACGGTTGCCGCGATGGTTGCCATGGGCTGCAAATGTACGAAATTCGGATGCGCTTTTTACTCAGGGTCGGGTGACAACCAGAATAGGAATATTTAATCGGTGACGAACTGCATCAACAGTTGATCCAAGAATGAAATCCATCAATGCACGGTGACCATGCGCTCCCATCACCAGCATATCGGCGTTTTTCTCTTTCACCAGTTCCGGAATAGCTCGGCGCGGATTACCGTATCCGAGTTTGATTTCGCAGGTATATCCGTTTAACTTCAGAAAAGATTGGTATTGCTCCAGCGTTTCTTTATCTCTGCGACTCTCAAAATCGCGGGTGTCGGTGCCTAACCATAATGCTCCGGCACTTTCGGTGACGTGGAGTAAAATATACGTCGTGTCTTTTCCGCCTTGCGCAATAGCACTTTGAATCGCCAGATGATCCATGCTTCCGAAATCGAGAGTCACTGCAATGCGTTTAGCGGCTTCTTTCGATTGAATATCCATTGCGGTAAAGCTTCCATGTGGGAGATGGATTTTCTTCTCCTGCATCTTTCGTAAAAGCGGAGCAAAGGTGATATATAACAACATGAACAGACAGAATAAACTGAATGGCACTACCAACACTCGTAGCCAGATGCTGTCACTCATTGTCAGCCAGTCCTGTATCTGACCGATGACCATCTTTACATTCAAACCAACAATGATCGCAGCAGCCAGCCATGCCGCAATTTTTGTGGGAATGGAAATCGTGAAGATCCCCATGTTTTTGCGGTCGCTGACAAAGTGAATCAACGGTATAACGGCGAAGCCTAGCTGAAGAGAAAGAATAACCTGACTCAATACTAGCAAATCTCCTGTAGCCTGATCGCCGCTGATGTGAATGACGATTACTGCAGGAATAATGGCAATAACGCGGGTGATCAATCGTCGCAGCCAGGGGGCAATTCGGAGATTCAGGTAACCTTCCATTACGATTTGTCCGGCCAGTGTACCGGTGATGGTGCTGCTTTGTCCGGCGCAGAGTAATGCAATTGCAAAGAGGGTAGGAGCCCAGTTGGTACCGAGTAGTGGTTCCAGCAGACGATGGGCATCCATGATATCCGATACCTCGTGCATGCCGGCTTTGTAGAATGTACTTGCTGCCAGAATCAGGATAGCCGCATTCACAAAGAACGCTGCGTTGAGGGCAATGGTACTATCGAGAATATTGAAACGGATGGCTTTTCGGATTTCAGTGTCGATGCGTTCCACTTTTCGGGTTTGTACTAAGGCCGAGTGGAGATAGAGATTATGTGGCATCACTGTTGCGCCGATGATTCCAATGGCGATGTAGAGGGCAGTTTCATCTAATGCAGTTGGAATAAATCCGCCTGCAATAGCTGAAATAGAAGGCTGCGCAAAAATCATCTGTGCTACGAACGCCATTCCAATGATAGCGACCAGACTGATGATAAATATTTCCATCTTTCGGATTCCATGATTCAATAGAAAAAGCAGTACAAACGTATCGAGTGCACATATAATAACGCCCCATAAAAGCGGTATGTCGAAGAGGAGATTTAATCCAATGGCCATCCCCAATACTTCAGCGAGGTCACAGGCGGCGATAGCAATCTCTGCTAATCCATAGAGGAAGTAGTTCACAAAGCCTGGAAACATTTCACGCGAAGCCTGCGCGAGATCACGTCCGCGTACAATTCCCAATCGCGCACTCATACTCTGTAATAACAAGGCCATCAGGTTTGACATCAGCAAAATCCAGATCAGCTGATATCCGTATTTACTTCCTCCGGCAATATCGGTGGCCCAGTTTCCCGGATCCATGTAGCCGACACTTACCATGTATGCCGGCCCGAGAAAGGCCAACAACTTCTTTCCGAAACTCATTTTCGGATCGATCTTTACGGTGCCATGTACCTCTGATAATGAGGAAGTGGGCTGACTGGACTTATTCATGTTTTCTGACTAAAATGCTTTTTGAAATTTCGTGACTGATATAGGTCGATGATGAATCGTTGAAACGGATGAGCATACTTTTATCATAGTCGTCGATTTCGAGTATGGTAAATGTAGTGCCCGGTTTCAGTCCTTTCTTCGCCAGGAATTGAAGAAATGCACTGCTATGATCATTTACTCCGCTCACACAATACATACTTGCAATCAATCCTTCAGCGAGAAGTTGTTGTCCGGCTGCCACCAGTTTCCCATTGCTGTCGGGTATCGGATCACCATGCGGATCTACACGGGGGAAACCTAAATAAGCATCGAGGCGACTCACCAGCTCATCCGAACTTACGTGCTCCAGCTCTTCAGCCATCGGATGTACTTCATCCCAGCGAAAATGTAATACGTCGGTGAGGAATACTTCCCATAACCTGTGTCGACGAATGATATTCAACGCCAGTTTTTCGCCCTTTCGGGTAATGCGGACACCTTTGTATCGCTCGTATTCAATCAGGTTTTTATCGGAGAGACGTTTAATCATATCCGTCACACTCGCGGAAGTAGTCGACATCGATTGTGCGATCTCCGAAGTCAGCACTGAATCGGTATGACCGCTGCTGAGATGGTAGATGGCCTTCAGATAATTTTCTTCGGTGGATGTAGTCATCATTGATCTTACGGCAAATATAAATAAAAGTTTAGATTAGTCTAAATTATGTTTTCGAAAGATATAATTTATGGAATCTTTAGTTTTGTAGCGATGTACAAAAATCTCATCCGACCCTTCCTGTTCCTGATGTCGCCCGAAAAGGCCCATCATTTCGTGTTTAATGCGCTGAAAATCATGCTGTCCATTCCGGGATTAAAAGGTCTGGTAAGGACACTTTATTCGGTGAAAAACAAGGAACTGGAAACGGAGGTGATGGGAATCCGTTTCCCGAATCCGATAGGTCTGGCCGCAGGTTTTGACAAAGATGCCCGACTTTACGACGAGCTGGCAGCGTTTGGGTTTGGATTTATTGAAGTCGGAACAGTGACCCCAAAACCACAGCCCGGAAATGAGCTGCCGAGAATGTTCCGATTACCGGCCGACAAAGCCCTGATCAACCGAATGGGTTTTAATAACGAAGGAGTAGAGGAGATGGTGCAACGACTACGCAATAGAGACGGAAAAGTCATCATCGGCGGGAACATCGGAAAGAATAAAATCACGCCCAACGAAGCGGCGGAAGAAGATTATGTACTCTGTTTTGAAGCCCTGTTCGACCATGTAGATTATTTCGTGGTGAATGTGAGTTCACCCAATACTCCGGGTCTGCGGGCTTTACAGGAAAAAGAGCCACTCACCCGACTCCTGCAGCGCCTCCAGGATCTGAATCTCCAGCGCAAATCGAAACCCATCCTGCTGAAAATCGCCCCTGATCTCACCAACGAACAACTCGACGAAATAGTTGAAATTGTCAAATCGGTTGGACTCCAGGGAATCATCGCCACCAACACCACCATCTCCCGTGAGGGACTTCAAACGGATCCGAAAATAGTGGCCGAAACCGGAGGATTAAGTGGCCTTCCCGTACGTGAGAGAAGTACAGAAGTGATTCGTTATCTGCGCTATAAAGCCGGAAAAGATCTGGTAATCATTGGAGTTGGCGGAATTTTCACCGCCGAAGATGCACGGGAAAAAATCCAGGCCGGAGCCAATCTTGTACAGGCCTACACCGGATTTATTTATGAAGGTCCGGGCATGATCAAACGGATTCTTAAAAACCTATAGTCGATTCTATTGACAATCCGCCCTCGTTTTGTTCGTAAATACGAGCAAGGTTCGCCTGCAAATCATCCCGCTTTTTTAACTTTGCAATCGCTTCCTGAAAACCCTCTGAAAACCCATCGGGAAAGGAGACAGGAATAATCCATTTGAAAACACATCAACCAATGAAAAAAATCTTCTTAATCGGAATGGCAGCCCTGACCATTTCAGCCTGTAACCAGCAAGGTGCACAGGATGCCAATGCAACAGCAAA
>JAGOJO010000038.1 GCA_017995075.1 Bacteroidia bacterium
TTATTTCTTTAATACAACGCGCTGAACAAATTGTCCCTTGGCTGTACTTACTTTCACAATATAAATTCCATTCTGGAAATCGGAGAGGTCAAGTTGTCCGAGACCGTTTTGATTTTTCACCACCGCAGTGCGCACAACATTTCCGAGAATATTATTTACAGTCACTTCTACTTCACGACCCTGAATAGCTTTCAGATCGATGTTCACCATTCCACGTGATGGATTTGGATACATAGAAATGGAAGTCTTTGCAGCAGGAGTGAATAATCCTGTTGGAGTTGGACAATTTGTATTGGTGTTTACGTTAGCAGTTCCAGGTGTAGCACACACACGGCTGAAATCAGCTGAATTGTTGTTGGAATCAGTTCCATCAGGGTAGCGGGAGATACTCAGGTATTTTCCACCGATACTATCTGCCTGAAGTGTATCTGCATCCAGAATACCTGTGCCTTCTAAATACGGAGCGATGCAATCACCTTCGTAGCTAACTACGTCGATTAAACTCAAAGAATTGTTATCGCGGATTCCGATTGCATCCGGAGCACCATTCTGAATCATATTGGAAACGATCACTCGAGCTAAATCGCACAGTGGAACTTTACCACCTCCGCCACAGATAACGAAGAATGATCCTGGATTTAAAGTTGTCGCAGGTAATGCGATGGAATCATAAAGTGAATTGCTGGCAGCGTTACCGTTGAACAATACCACAGTGTAATCACCAAGGTTGATTGGAGTGCTTCCGGCATTATAAAGTTCAATGAATTCAGCACTGTCAACAGAAGGCTGGTCATAGTCAACTTCATTGATTACTAAAGGTGGAAATCCTCCTGTCGTTTGCTGAGAAACGGCTGGCAGGTAGCAAATCCCGAGAAGGATAAGAATTAAGTAGATTTTTTTCATGATTTGGAATTAACAGAATTGAATGCAAAATTAGTGATTCCCATATCACTAATTACTGATTTATTGCAGGTTAATCATTCGTTCACATTCTGATGCCGGGAAATGTAGGTTTTTCAGGGATAATTATCTATTTAAATATCTGTAAAACAGGTAGATATGAAAAGTTAACAGACGGAGAATAATCGCTTCTAATTAGCTTAATATTGGGTTGAAATCTGGTGTAAAAATGAAAAAGCCCCGTTTTCACAGGGCTTTCGATTGTTTGAGGGTTGATGTCAATAATCGGGGTACAGTTCTTTGATCTCTATCAGTTTGAGATAGGGATCCATTACGCGGGTGGAATAAGTGGCCGCTATTTTGTCAATGCGATTGCGCTTTACGTGGTACCAAAGCTGAATGTAAAATCCATTCATGTAATACAGGTTGACCCGATATTGCTTGTTTTGACGAACAATCATAAAGGTGGCGTGATGCCAGACATGCCAGGCTTTTTCGTCGAAGGTGAGGGCATTGAATTGTTCTACTGAAGGGACGTCTTTAATCATAATCGTGTTTGCTACGCATGCAAAATACCCTCGGGTTGGTGCGATTAAGGGGTGGCTTTTGGTTAATCGGAGCCATTTGCGGGTGAAAAACGAAGTTGGGGGGTGCGAAAAACGGGCGACCTTATGGCCAAAAACGCAAAAACCCCCATTCCGGAACCTGCGGGATGGGGGTTTTATAATGGTAAACTCTCTTACAGAGGGATGTTGCCGTGTTTCTTTCTTGGAAGCTTAGCAACCTTGTTTTCAAGCATTTTGAACGCCGTGATCAGCTTTTGGCGGGTGTTCTCGGGTAGAATCACTTCATCGATATACCCTCTTTCTGCCGCCCGGTATGGATTGGCGAAGTGGTTGATGTATTCTTCTTCTTTCTCTTTGAGCTTGGCCGCAGGATCCTTGGCTTTGGCAATCTCTCCTTTGAAGATGATCTCCGCTGCTCCGCGTGCTCCCATTACTGCGATCTCTGCAGTTGGCCAGGCGTAGTTCATGTCGGCGCCGATATGTTTGGAGTTCATTACATCATATGCTCCTCCGTATGCTTTTCTTGTAATAACAGTGATGCGTGGAACGGTGGCTTCGCTGAATGCATACAATAGCTTGGCTCCGTTGGTGATGATGCCGTTCCATTCCTGATCTGTTCCGGGAAGGAAGCCGGGTACATCTTCAAATACCAATAGCGGAATATTAAAGCAATCACAGAAGCGTACAAAGCGTGCAGCCTTGGTGCTGGAGTGTATATCTAATACACCGGCGAGGAAAGCTGGCTGGTTGGCTACAATTCCAATGGAACGTCCGCCTAAACGCGCAAAGCCTACTACAATGTTCTCGGCAAAGTTTTTATGTACTTCAAAAAAGCCTTCTCCATCATCGTCAATGACATTTTCAATCACTTCACGGATATCATAAGGCTGATTCGGATTTTCAGGTACAATCTTGTTTAATGCAGTTCTGATTTCATTGCCCGGTTGATAAGGATGAAATGGTGGCTGTTCTTCGCAGTTGGAAGGGACATAACTGAGCAAACGTTTGATATGTCTGATGCACTCAATCTCGTTGGCGCAGGCAAAATGGGTTACGCCCGATTTGGTGCTGTGTGCAGAGGCTCCTCCGAGGTCTTCACTGCTGACTTCCTCATGGGTAACTGTCTTTACAACGTTGGGCCCGGTTACAAACATGTAACTGGTGTTCTCTACCATCAGAATGAAATCGGTGATGGCCGGTGAATAAACCGCACCTCCGGCACAGGGTCCCATGATGGCAGAAATCTGTGGGATTACTCCGGAAGCGAGCGTATTACGGTAGAAGATATCTGCATAGCCACCAAGCGATACTACTCCTTCCTGTATGCGGGCTCCACCTGAATCATTCAATCCGATCACCGGTACTCCATTTTGCATAGCCAGATCCATGATTCGGCAAATCTTCCCGGCATGCGATTCAGAGAGTGATCCTCCGAAAACGGTGAAGTCCTGTGCAAAAACATATACCGGTCTGCCGTTGATCTTTCCGTATCCGGTCACTACTCCGTCGCCAAGGTATTGTTCTTTCTCGAGGCCAAATTCGGTCGACCGATGGGTCACAAACATGCCGATCTCTTCAAAGGTGCCTTCGTCGAGGAGAAAATGTAATCGTTCGCGGGCCGTAAGTTTCCCTTTCTTATGCTGAGAGGCAATACGTACCTCACCGCCTCCTTTCATGGCTTCCTCCTGCTTCAGGCGGAGTAATTCGAGCTTTTTATCCATAGTTCAAAATGCAGGGGCAAAAGTAGCCATAAACTTGTTATAAGCAGCCGAAGCCAACAGTTTACGGTGATTTGTAACTGTTGGCTTACGCTTTACTCCGGCACTCGCTGGAATGTCGGGTGTTTACACCTTTTTTAAAGTGTGAAATAAAACTTTACCATCCGCTAAACGCAATCCCGGCCTGGAAAGGATGCAATGATGGTCCGCGGTTTTCTTTGAAGAGTTCGCTGAGCGAGTACGATGCGTAAAAAGTATAGTACTCATAGCCGATGCGTAGGGTGGCGTCATAGCGGAAAGGCCGGATGTTGAATTCGTCGTGTCGTTTGAATTTTTCGCGTCCGTCTTGTTCTGATTCGTAAACAAGCTTGAGGTGGGAGTTGAATTTATAGCTGAGCAATAATCCAATGCCTACGTGGAAGGATTGTTTAAATGTCTCTCGTGAATTGAATTGAAGTAAGAGGGGAACAGTGACATAGTTGACCGCTAATTTGTTTTTTTCAAATTTGATCTGGTTGCCATTGTCGTCATAGTTGTATCCGCCTACTACCCGGTTGGTGTCTGTGAGGATAGTTTTATCACTGTTGAAGCGGTAGTTGTTGAGTGTTAAACCTAATCCGGTGGTGAACATTACATGGCGTTTGTAGATGGGAAAATCATGGTATACCAAATTGATGTTTACGTTGATGGATTTGCCGGAGTTGAGTTCGAGGTATTCGTAGCCATCAGGGATGGAGGTGTTGAATTTATTTTGTACCATGAGCTGGTTGAAGCCAAGGTCAATGCCTGACCAGTGTGAGCGTGCTTTTTCCGGACGTCGGAATATACTGTCGCTGTCCCAGTGGAAGGAGTAACTGTCGTCGTCGTCATCGTCTGAATCATGTCCGATGACTGTTACTCCGCCGCCTTCACCGCTTGATCCTGTTTTGTTGGTGGAGGATGTTTCGTCGTCAGGATCTGCATCGTTGAAGACACCGTATTTGCCAATGCCGCTGATGTTGGTGGTGAGGGAAGTTGGTTTTGTTTTGTAGTAGAAGGCGCCCGATCCGGAGATGCGCAGATCGAGTGCGTCACGTACATCCATATAACATTTTCCTACTCCGCTGATGCGTGCTTCGGCAGATTTTGCGATGAGCTGTGAGGCTTCTACTTTTCCGCTTCCGCTGATGCCGATCTCTACCTGGTCTGCGCGTCCGCCAAGTTCTACTTTGCCGAGACCGCTTACATTGACCTCTAATTTACTAACGTCAACGGGTATGCGAACTTTTCCGTTTCCGCTGATGGATACACGGAACTGGCTGGTGCGGATGAGACTGTCACAGTCTACTTTTCCAATTCCACTGATGTTGATGGATTTAATTTCAGGTACAGTAAGGTAGATAACAGAGGGTGGTCCGGATACTACCAGTACTCCGTCTTCGACTACTGTGCGGATACGGGTGAGTGGGGTGGTGGCTTCTACACGTAATGATTGCGGACTTCCAATCGTGAGATGTACTGTGCATTGATCGAGAATTTTAATGCGGTCAATGGCGGATAGATCGCGTGTTTCATTTTCCTGTCCGAAACTGAAGTGTCCGGTAACACAAAGCAGGGCGAGCAATAATAAGTGAAGCGGTTTCATAGTATTAAATGTTTGCTGTTGTTTATATCTCTGTGATGGTTGAGAGTTAGAGAATGTTACAGCAGATTGTTATTTTTTTTCGGCTTTAAACAAACAGGACCACGGTAACTACCGCAGTCCGTTTGTAACCTAACATGTTTCAGAATTGTTTCTGAATGACTTTTTTTCCTGTTTCGATTTCGTATGCACTGATCTTTCCGGTGACGGGATTGAAGGCTGTCCGTACTTTGATTTTTTCTCCGGAGATTTTTCCAATGGATTTGGCGGCGAAGCGGAGCAGTTTGCTGCCAAAGGTGAGTCGTTTGGGTTTGCTGCGGGCGATGAGTGTTTCTTCGCTTGTTGCATTGGCAGTTAATGTACTGTTTTCTTCGTCCGGTCCAATGAATGCGGCGAGTGATGGCGGTATGGAAGGATCATTGTATCCCGGTGTAGCTTTTGGTGTGTATCTCCGCTCTACAAATGCCAGTGGTTCTTCAACATATAGCTTTCGGATGGGCTGCATGGGAAGCGGTGAAATTAAAGCAAGTTGCTCCTGTTGTAAAACAGGTTGCTGTTGTATGGCCGGTTGTAGTTTATTGGATGGAGTATTTTTTTGTTGACGGTTCTTAACTGGATTTTCTGCAACAGTTTTTTCTTCCGGTAATTGCTTTTCTACCGATGGCTGTTCGGGAGTAGTTGTTTTTTCAGTAGTATTTTCAGGTGTATTCTTTTTTTCCTGTGCAATGTAAGGTGTTGTTTGGCTGTTTTCGGGTGTTACCTGTTTCTCTGTTCCGGCAATGTTTTCCTGTGATGATTGACCGGTCGATATGCGGAAGATAAAGTAGGCGCCGATGAGCAGGCAGAGGACTGCAGCTATACGGAGGAATGTTTTGTAATGGTGAGTGGCCGGAGTAACTCCTTCTCCTGCAGCCTGCGGAAGTGGAATGATTCCGCGTTTGAGTTTTGACTTGTGCGGATATACGTCGTCGTTAGTTTTCTCCAGATGGGTGAGACGGTAGATCTCACGGTCGCGTTGGTACTGCGGATTTGCTTGCAGGTAATTGCTGAGCAGGACGCGTTGTTGCAGTGTGAGGGCGTCTTCAGTTTCTGCAATGAGCCAGTGCTGGATGTTCCGGTCATCGGGAGTGGTGAAGTCGAATAAAAAAGTTTTTGAAGGATGTACTTCGTCTCCTGTGATGAGTCGTGTTTTGGCAATGAGCTCTTGTTCCCTGATGTATTCGTGATTAGCAGCGAGGAAAGATTGAAGTTGTTGTAGTTGTTCCGCGTTAAGTTGTCCTTCTGCCTGATCAAGGAGCCATTGTTGAATATTGGCTGCGGTGATCACCTCGGACTTAAGTAACGATTGTTTCTTTTCAAAGATGTCTTCTTCAATGTTGTCAAGCTTGATGAGCTCAAATGATTCAAATTCCTGTTGTAATTCAGGATGCTGATCTAAAAACAAAAACATCTCGGCTACCTGCTCGGCGCTGAGGCTCCCTTCGAAGTAATCGAGGAACCAGCTCTCATAGTTGGTGCGGTTGATGTTCATTTCAGATGACATTTTCGGGTTTGCCGATGTATTCTTTGAGGGCAAGTCGTGCCCGGTAGATGTAAACTTTTACCTGCGATGGATTTAATGCAGTGATTTCTCCGATCTCTTCGTAACTGTATCCTTCGTAATCGCGGAGCATGATGACGCTGCGTTGTATTTCAGGGAGTCTGTCGAGGGCTTCGCGGAGTATTTGTTTGAGGCCGCTGTATTGTCCACTGCTGTGGCTGAATTGCTCTTCACTTACTTCGTTCCATTGTCCTTGCTTTTTTGCGCGGCGAAGTTTGTCGAGCATGGTGTGGTACGCAGTGGTGTATAAATACGATTTCGATTTCTGCGGGTCGATGTTGGCTACGTTCATCCACATCTTTTCGAAAGCATCCTGTACAATGTCTTGCGCGAATTCTTTGTCCCGCGTATTGTGCAGAATGAAGCGATATACCCCGTCAGCATGGGTATCTACACATGTATTGTACTCTTGTGTGGTCACGTTAGGTAAAGTGCGTCGTCAGGTATGTGACTCCCTGCTGTTGCCTAAAGTTACTTGATTTATCCTCTTATTTTATAAGTACTTGAAATACAGCGGGTAAACTATTAGTCAAAGGTTAAGATTTCCTCTCCAATGGTGAAAAATGCCCTGGTTTGTTCAGTTAATTTTAATGATGGGGACTGTATCTTTGCGGCCATGTCTATCAATCGCTTCTTCCTTCCGTTTCTATTGTTCCTGGTGTTTAATTGTTCTACGCATAGTGCGTTGGCGCAGGATTTAAGTCGCCGGCAATTCCCGGGTACAAAAATTACCATCTTACTTCCGTCTGATTTCGAACATGCGGGACGTTATAACGGTTTTCAGGGCGATAGCGGGAAAGTGAGTGTGATGATTTCTTTAGTTCCAACTTCACTGGAGTTGAATCTGAAAGCATTTACTCCTGAATCAGTGAAGAAGCAGGGTGGCGAGTTGGTGCAGGTGGAGGATGTGACCTTGTCAGGAATTAAATCGAAGCTTATTGAAATCCGTCAGCCAATGAAACAGGGCGAGTACAGAAAGTTCGTGACGCTGCTCGGTGATACCGGTGGTGCAAGTGTGATCAGTGGCTTTGTTCCGGCTGATGATGCAAAGGCTGTGGCGGCAATGAAGTCGATGATGTTGTCGGTGCAATATGATGCGAAGATGGCAGATAACTTTTGGGAGGGAGTGAATTTTACGCTCGATACAAAATCGTCAGGGTTTAATCCGGAGAAATACAGTGCCGGCGGATTGATCTTCAGCAGAGGAGAGAAGTACAAGAAGGATCAGCCGATGTTGGTGGCTGCTTCATCCGTGAGGAAGATTAATATTAAGGATACCCGTGAATCTTGTCTGAAACGTTTGAATTCTTTGCCCGGTCTGGATAGTATCGAGGTGAAATCAATTCAGCCTATTGAAATTGATAAGATGCAGGGTTATGAAATCGAGGCCTATGCGATGGATGAAAAAAAGGACAAAGTACTGATCTATCAGGCCATGATTTTTAATGGAACTGAACAATATTATCTGGTGGTGGGTACTGCTGCTGCTTCGTTTAATGAGTATCTTCCCCTCTATAAATCGATTGCTTCAACGTTGAAACGAAAATAAACGAGTCGGTTGGTGGATGGCGATCAGCGCTGTTACTTCCAGAATTCGCTCGTTGCATATTTTTTACTTTTACAAAAAAAATACAATGGCTACTGTCTCCAGAACTGCTATTCATCCCTTGCCTGATTATTTCGATCGCTATATCGTTCAGGCACCTTCGGATGATTTAATCGATGCATTAGTGAAAGATGGTGAACTCTTTCGTAACCTCGATTGGGATCGCCTGCACCGTATCGGATTTACTGTTTATGCTCCGGGAAAATGGACGGTGCATGATATGTTCCAACACCTGATCGATACAGAACGTATTTTCTGTTATCGCGCTTTGCGTTTTGCCCGCAACGATAGTACCGCTCTGGCATCCTACGATGAAGATGCGTATGTTTCAGAAGCAGTGGCGACCAACAGATCGCTTGATGAATTGAAGGAGGAGTTTCTACAGCTACGTGCTGCTACGATATGGCTGTTCCGTTCTTTCTCGGCGGAGATGTTGCAGGGGAAGGGGATTTGTTTTGAACGCGAAATGTCAGTGGGCTCAATCGGGTTTACTATCGCCGGACACGTACAACATCATCTGAAGGTGTTGCAGGAACGGTACTATGGATTGGTGGAGTAAACAGGGTTTATAAAATTCCGGTTTACAGTTTTAAATAAAGGGCGATGAAGAAAAAAATAGTGGTCATCGGAGGCGGTTTTGCCGGACTTCGTTTGTGTAAAGAATTAGATCGGAAGGGATATGATGTACTGTTAATCGACCGGCAGAATCATCATCAGTTTCAACCCTTGTTCTATCAGGTCGCAAGTGCACGTCTGGATCCGTCGAGTATTTCGTTTCCTTTCAGAAGCATCTTTCATCGTTCGAAAAGAGTTGATGTTCTTTTTGCAGAAGTGTCTGCGGTTGATCCTGAGGAGAAGAAAATTAGAACAGATGTTGGCGATGTTTCCTATGATCGACTTGTGATTGCAACAGGCTGCCGTACAAACTACTTTAACAACTCCGATTTGGAGAAGTATGCCTTTTCGATGAAAACAACTACGGAGGCTATTCAGATCAGGAATCAGATTTTGTTGGGATTTGAAGAGGTTGCTGCGAAAGGATGGGAAGCTTGTCCGGGCAGCGATGCACTGGTGATTGTTGGTGCCGGACCTACAGGAGTGGAACTAGCCGGAGCATTTGCAGAAATGAAAACACAAATGTTACCGGGAGATTTTCCGCAAGTAGATTTTTCTCGTTTGAAAATTATTTTGATAGAATCAGGGAAAGAGACGTTAGGGAATATGAGTGAAAAGTCGCGCACTGCTTCTGGAAAATTTTTAGAGGAGCTGGGAGTGACCATTCGCTGTGGTGAAGTAGTAGCATCGTATGATGGCCTGAACCTGGTGTTGAAGTCCGGTGAGCAATTGCAATCGCGTTATGTCATCTGGGCTGCCGGTGTAAAAGGAAATTTAATAGATGGATTACCTTCTGCAGAAGTTGTCAGAAACAGATATCGCGTTAACAGGCAGTTTCAGCTGAATGGCTATTCGGATATCTATGCCATCGGTGATATCGCTTATATGGAAACGCCTAAATGGTCTGCAGGAATGCCACAGATAGCGACAGTTGCTATCGAACAGGCAGTACTGCTTGCAAAGAACTGGTCGTTGGCAGATCGTGGTAAACCTACTGCAGATTACGAGTTTCATAATCCGGGTTCTATGGCGACTGTCGGAAAACATAAAGCAGTTGTTGATCTACCCTCTATTCAATTCAGCGGACGACTCGCCTGGTTTTTCTGGATGTTTCTGCACCTCATGTTGATCCTGAATGCAAAGAATAAACTGATCATATTCATCAATTGGGCCTGGAGCTATATTACCAATAATTCTTCACACCGGTTAATCTTCAAAAAGGGATTGAAATAAAAAAGCAGCTCCCGTATAGAAGCTGCTTTACAAATTCGTTGGTAGTGATCAGAAATTGATATCTGCTCCAATAGCGATTACATCAATGCTGTTCTTAGTTTTCACTGTTACTTCCAGTGGTTGAGCAAGCAATGCAGTGATCTCGGTATTTTTGAAGAAGGTATGCATATAGCCAAATGTAAACATCACCGAGTTGCTGATTTTATAACTGCAACCGGCGTTGATATTGATGTTATCATCCGGTAATGTTTCAAATGCACCCGCTTTCGTGAAGTAACCATTTCGGTCATCATATTGGAAATCGGTGAATCCACCTCCAATACTCACCAGGAATTTTTTACCGGTTTGGATGGTAGTAGCCAGATTTACTGTGATTGCATTTCCTGCCAGTTCACTATAGTTATTTTCGTTGGTGAGTGGAGTAGATTTACCCCAATCAGCGCCGGTTTGCATGTAGTAGTTAAAGTCACCATAGATCTGTACAGTTGAACTTGCTGCTACAGCCATTCCGATTGCCAACGTCGAGGGTAAATCGCGACGACTGGTAGCACCATCTTGCGTGATACCGAACTCATCGTTTTCCTGATTGGTTTCAAAATCGAGTTTTACAGCCGTTTCATAACGTGCAGTAAAACGAGTGCGTGGATTCATCTGGATCATCATACTGAATACACCGCCGAATCCGGAGGCATCTTCTGTAGTTTTCAGTTCCATCGTTTCATCCGGTAAACCGAGTGGCGATTGAGTCAATGTTAATCCGGCAGAAGTTTTATTTGTACCATCAATGAAACGTCCTGCAAATGCAAAGGAGATACGATCATTGGCTGCAAATGCTGCTCCAAGAGTAGTAGTGAGATAATAAGAAGAAGCCTTCATGTATTGTCCTTCATAGGCACCATACGCTCCTTGTGCTGCCATCAATGTTTGTAAACCGATCAGTTCGGTATTGATGCTGCCTTCAGGATAGTTCGCTGTTGCGCCACCACCGGCCATATACACACCGGTAAAGAGACTAAAACGATCTTTTTTATAACTCATGTACAGGTTCGGCAGGAACAAGTCATTGCCATCCTGTGTAAAGGTTTGCTCACCTGCACCCAGACCGAAATCGAAGGTATGTGAAGGCTTGCGGAACAAACTCTGGTTGCCAATATTGATATGGAAACCATCGTTCATTTTTACCAGACCGGCCGGATTGTACACAACAATATCACCGGCATCAGTTGCAGCGTTACGGGCCGGAGTACGTACCCATTCAGCACTCATGTTGGCAAGATTGTCATGCTGTGCCTGCGCAACAACCGTCAGCAGACATAGACTCAATAAGAATTGAATTTTTTTCATGGTTTGGAGGGATTAACCTGCAACCTTCTACGCACGATTAACCGGAAGGTTACTAAATGCAGTATTTAAGCCGGAAATACCTCCTTGGGAAGCCGGAAAAGGGGAAAATACTAGTGCTATGTACACGTGGAGACTTAAACGCGGCGGTTAGCAACGGTTAGCAACGACCGCTACGGGGGGCGCAGAGAACAAAACAGTGCAAATCATAAACTTTAATAATAAATCAGTGGCTAATAAAACCCATAAAGGGAACACAGAATCAACCGATTTCACTGAATATCGCGGATCTATTCCTTCTAAGAAATAAGATTACTTACCAATCCACCAATTCACCAATTCACCAATCCACTAATTGTGGGATGATTAATGTGCTTCCAGCCAGTTAAGTCCTGTGCCGGATTCTACTAGGACCGGAACAGAAAGCGGAAGTGCATTTTCCATAAGGTCTTTTACTAATGCTTTTGTTTCTTCCAGTTCATCGCGATGAACATCAAACACCAATTCATCGTGTACCTGCAGGACCATTTTACTGCGTAGTTTCTTTTTGCGAAGTGCATCATGAATATTGATCATCGCTACTTTGATCATATCAGCTGCTGATCCCTGAATGGGTGCATTGATGGCATTGCGCTCTGCAAATCCACGTACGGTTTGGTTTTGGGAGTTGATATCACGGAGATATCTTTTGCGTCCGAGTATCGTTTCTACATATCCTTGCTTGCGCGCTTTCTCAATGGCGCTGTCCATGTAATCCTTGATGAGCGGATACTGGATAAAATAATTTTCAATGATGGATGCAGATTCTTTTCTTGGAATATTTAATCGCTCGGCGAGTCCGAATGCGCTGATGCCATAAATGATTCCGAAGTTGACCATCTTGGCTTTGCGGCGCATATCGCTGTTGACTTCTTCGAGTGGTACTCCAAACACTTTAGCAGCTGTAGCGGAGTGGATGTCGACGTTGTTTCCGAAGGCTTCCAATAAACCAGGATCCTGGCAAAGATGCGCCATGATGCGGAGTTCAATCTGCGAGTAATCCGCCGAAAGTAACAGGTGGTTTTCATCACGTGGCACAAAGGCTTTTCTGACTTCGCGTCCGCGGGAGGTACGAATGGGAATATTCTGGAGATTGGGATTGTCGCTACTGAGTCGTCCTGTAACTGCTACCACCTGATTGAAGGTAGAATGGATACGTCCGGTGATCGGATTCACCATTTGCGGTAAGGCGTCAACGTAAGTTGATTTGAGCTTTACAATCTCTCGGTAATCGAGAATCTTATCTACGATGGGATGTTTGCCACTTAGTTTGCTGAGAATATCTTCGCTGGTGGCGTATTGTCCCGTTTTTGTTTTCTTGGGCTTCTCGGCAATCTTGAGTACTTCGAAAAGTATATCTCCTACCTGCTTTGGCGAGGAGATATTGAATGGTGTGCCGGCGAGTGCCTGAATTTCTTTGTCGATGTTCCTGATATCTCCTTCAAGGATTTTACTGAATTCAGAGAGCGTTGGGATGTCCAGTTTTATTCCTTCCCGTTCCATGGCTCCTAATACCGGAATGAGGGGAAGTTCGACTTCATTAAATAGTTTTTCTGTTTGTGTTTCCTGCAGCATGGGACGGAATTTCTCCATGAGCTGTAAGGTGACATCTGCATCTTCAGCAGCATATTCTTTTATCTCCTCGAGTGCCACATCGCGCATACTTCCCTGATCCTTGCCTTTTTTTCCGATGAGTGTTTCAATGGAAACCGGCGCATATCGAAGATAGGTTTCAGCGAGTACATTCATGTTGTGTCGCATCTCCGGCTGAATGAGGTAGTGGGCTACCATGGTGTCGAAGATCGGCTCACTGACCTGTATGCTATAGTTCGCCAGTACGTTCATGTCGTACTTGATGTTTTGTCCGATTTTTAAAATGGTGGCATGTTCATATATCGGACGAAATTCTTCCAGCAATTGCTGCGCTTCTTGTTTATCTGCCGATACCGGAATGTACCAACCATTGTGTGCGGAGGTGCTGAAAGATAGTCCAACCAACTCTGCACGCAAAGCATCAATACCGGTCGTCTCAGTATCAAAACTAATTGCTGTTGCTGCTAATAATGTTTTGATCAACGCGGCTCTTTCTCCTGCTTCAGTAACTGCAATATACTGGTGATCGGTATTGCTGATATTGTTAAAGTTAATATCTTCTTCGTTGGTTTCTTCAGCGTAAGCAACAGCTGTAGAAGCAGCAGATGCTGTACCAAACATGTCCATTTGTCCGGCCGAATTCACTGCAGGAACAGCTACCTGAATTTCTTCTCCCAATATCTGTTGTGCCAGTCGACGGAATTCCAGCTCTGTGAAAAGTTCAGTGAGTGCTTCTTTGTTGGGCTCACCTAAACGAAGATCTTCCTCTACAAATGGTACCGGCACTTCACAATGAATCGTTGCCAGTTGTTTGGAGAGAATCGCTTTGTCTTTGTTGTTCTCAATTTTTTCTTTGAGCTTTCCTTTCAGCTGATCAGTATTCGCCAACATATTCTCAACTGATCCAAATTGCTGCACGAGTTGTGTCGCCGTTTTTTCTCCAACTCCGGGAACTCCGGGAATATTATCAACCGCGTCACCCATGAGTCCGAGGATGTCGATGACTTGCGCCGGACGCTCAATTCCATATTTCTCACAAACTTCTTTTACTCCCAGAATTTCCGCGCCGTTTCCGAGACGAGCAGGTTTGTAAATATGCACATGCTCTGTCACCAGCTGACCATAATCTTTGTCGGGAGTCATCATGAATGTTTCGAATCCCGCCTGTTCTGCTTTCACAGAAAAAGTTCCGATGATATCATCAGCCTCATATCCGTCCAACTCTATTACCGGAATATTAAAACAACGCACCAACTGCTTGATGTACGGAATCGAAATCGCCAGGTCTTCCGGCATTTCTTCCCGATGTGCTTTGTAATCTTCAAATGCTTCGTGACGATGTGTAGGAGCCGCTGTATCAAAAACTACTGCAATATGAGTGGGCTTCTCTTTTTTAAGAATCTCGAGTAAGGTATTTGTAAAGCCGAACATCGCACTGGTGTTCAAACCTTTGGAATTTACACGGTGATTATTGGAAAACGCAAAATATGCCCTGAAAACCAAGGCCATCGCGTCGAGAAGAAATAATTTTTTAGGTTCAGTATTCATTCGACTAAAATACTCTAAAAATTAATAGTCAACGAAGAATTCCGGAATTTGCAAATGAGCCAATTAGCCAATTGTAATCTTAGTCTTTCGGACTCATGGGATACAGTGTGCCAATTCATTCCACGATGGGAACACAGATTAAACGGAATCACTGATTCTCGCGGATTTATTCTTTGTATGAAGTTTAAATACGTTCTGATTTGCCAACTTGCCAACTTGCCAACTTGCCAATCCACCAATTCACCAATCCACCATTTCACCCCCGAGGTTCACTTTGCTCACTCGGGGTCTTTGGCTAATTCCTATATTTGTGGATATGTTCATCGACGAGCTGCGCGAATATTGTATTGCCAAACCATTTACCGAAGAGACATTTCCCTTCGATGAGGATACCCTCGTTTTTAAGGTGAAGGGAAAAATGTTTGCTTTGATCAGCTTGTCCGAGCCGGATACGGTTAACCTGAAATGTGATCCTGAATATGCTTCGGAACTGCGTGAACGTTATACCGCTGTACAGCCGGGTTATCATATGAATAAAAAAATGTGGAATACCGTCGCTTTGCAGTCGGATGTGGATGAAACACTCCTGCGAAAATTAATCGATCATTCGTACGAGGAAGTAGTGAAAGGTATGCCGAAGAAAATTCAACGTGAAATTTTGGGAGGGGAACACGGATAAAGCTGATTGGAAGGATTGGCGCGGATTTATTCTGCGATCTCACTCTGCTCCCGATAGCTATCGGGATCTGTGCCTCTGCGAGAAACTATTAGAGGGAACACGGATGAAGCTGATTAATCTGAATTGCACGGATCTGTTCCTGATTGACATAGAATATGGAGTTTTATTTAGAAGACATACCTACCTCTTAAAATCTGCAGTTAGCACCAATATTTTATTCACCCAACTGATATCCGTTCGGCCAATAAAACCATCGTGCGTTGTGATTCCGTAGAGGTAAAAAATAAATACTTCGGTTCACCGGATTTGATGCCGAGTGATTTTGTGACATCAGCAGCGTTGACCGGAAAATTATAAAATACTAACTGAGCCAGATTTCCCTCCAGTGCTGACTTAATCTTTTCTTTTTTATAGGGTAGAACCTGTTCAATGCGAAACATCCTTCCCGGAAAATCAACGAGTGGAGTCGGGCCGGTGAAGAGATGTGAGTTGGGATGAAGCAATTTTAATCCAAACTTTTTGCAAATGCTCCGCCATGGTCCGGCTTTGCGTATGGAGGCATTGGGTTCAAATAAAAATTTTTCCGGTTCACCGATGGGCAAGGGGAGTGTCGCTTCTTCTTTCGGTTGATAGCGGAATTCGCTTTTTATGTTTCCGGTGTCAATGCAAATGATAGCAGGTGCGGAAGATTTTTCAGCGAGAAAGAACAAGAGTTCGCGGCATTCGTCTTTGCGGGAGATGACTTCTACACGAATTGTTTCCGGAAGCAAACGGAGTCCTTCGCGGATGTCGAGCATGGGCGCCAGTTTTACGAGTAGCATTGCATCTCCTGTAAGCAACGTTGCTTTTAGTTCCAGCAAATTGGGACTTAAATCCTCTATCCGAAATACCTTTTTACCGCTATCACTTCTTCTGGATGGATCGAGGAAAAAGATATCTGCTTGTTCTGGCAACATGACTGAAGTTTCAGCGGCAGTTCCTTGAATTACCTCTACGTTTTGAAAGCCCAACAGGTTAAAATTATACCTTGCAGCTGCGCATCTTGCCGCATCGGGTTCGCAGTAAAAAACTTTCGTGGCAGTTCGTGCAAATGCAAGGGTGTCGATTCCGAGTCCGCCGGTGAGGTCAACCACCACCTTACCGGTAGCCCAAACGGCTTTATGTTCTGCTGCTTCTTCCGATGAACATTGTTCCAGAATCATCGTGTCCGGGTAAAGAATTTCCGGATGCGCATAGAAGGTGGGTAGCTTATGGCGGGCTGTCTGGCGTCCCTTCACCTGGGTCAGCAGTTCCTTTAAGGGCAGATCCTTGCGGTTAGCATATCTCAATGCGAGATCCGGAACAGGTTCATTTTCATGCTCCTGAACCCAATCGATCCACATTTTGGGATCAAATCCGGGATTCTGCTCCATCTCCTGCAAAGAAAGGACGAAAAATGCATGTTTCCCCGTGGGATTTACGGATATTTGCAGTCCCGAAAAACCGGACCGGAATCATGATGAAAAAACTGGCTAACTACTTCTTTCAGGGTCTCCTGTTTGTGGTGCCTATCGTAGTGACTTTCTATGTAGTGTATCTCGCCATCTTGTGGATGGACAATTTATTACCCATCCAGATTCCGATTTCTGTTCCCTGGAGTGATGACTTTAAACTTCCCGGCTTGGGCATCCTGATCATCCTGGCGGTCATCACCGTTGTAGGTTATATCGGTACCCGTTTCGTGCGGAATCCATTTTTTATCTTGTTTGAAAATCTTATGGAACGGACTCCCTTGCTGAAGGTGATTTATTCGTCGGTGAAGGACCTGATTGAGGCGTTCGTTGGAGAGAAGAAGCGGTTTAACCAGCCGGTGTTGGTTACGGTAAATAAAAATCCATCCGTTCAGCGAATCGGATTCATTACTGAAAATGATCTTTCAGAGTTGGGTCTTGGAAAAGAGAAAATGGCAGTGTATCTTCCGTTTTCATATGGCTTCAACGGTCAGCTGGTGATTGTAGATGGTGATCAGGTACAAAAGCTGGATGCTTCCGGTACGGAAATGATGAAGTTTGTAATTTCGGGGGGCGTAACAGATATTTAAAATGCGAATGATGAATACTATGAAGAAATTAATTTGGATGGTGCTGCTGTTCTCTTGTTGCAGTACAATTTCGTTTGCGCAGAAAGTGAAAGTGGAACATGCGCTTGAACAACTGGGTGAAGGATATAACTCAGCATTTAGGGTGAGTATTCCTCATGCTTCTATGAGAACTGTGGAGAAAAAATGGAACTCGTTTCTGAAAAGTAATAAAGCGAAAGTGCGTTCATCGAAAGGAACTATCAAAGGAGAAAATGCGATTATCAATGGACTTGGTCCGGATACATTGCAGATTTTTTCGAAACTGATAGAGGATGCGGATGGAGTAATGCTGAAAGTTGCTTTCCAGAAAGACGGTACATATATTTCTCCGGATAGTGATGGTTCTTACAATACGCGTCTGGAACAACTTCTGACCGATTTCGCGATGGAGATTTCCAAAGATGGCCTCAATGATAAACTGGCAATGGCCGCTAAGTTATTGAAGGATACACAACGTGAACAGGCGAATCTCGAGAAGTCTAACGAACGCATGTCTTCTGATAATGAGAGCATGAAGAAGAAAATTGCCGAGAACGAATCTAACATCGAAGAGAATAAAGCACGTGTGGAAGAGTTAAAGAAAAGAATCAAGGAACAACAGGGGAGCCTGGAAATTCTGAGAGGAAAATTCGGTGAATTAAAATAACAAAAAAATAAAATCGCGGTTCGCACAATCAGCTGGCGAACCTAACGTTAGTCCATTCATAATTTATGTCAACAGGAGATACGATTCTTGTGCTTGGTGCAGCCGGGCAAATTGGTACCGATCTGGTTACCACCTTACGCGAAACTTATGGCGGTGATCGGGTGATCGCTACCGATGTAAAGGAACAAACTGGTTATCTGGCCGAGAGCGGACCGTTTTATGTACTCGATGTACTGGATGCGCAGGCCGTAGCCGATATCATTCGCACCAATAAGGTGAAGGAAGTATATCTGCTGGCGGCTTTGTTGAGCGCAACTGCCGAGCAAAAAATGAAAACAGCCTGGAAACTGAACATGGAAGGGTTGTTTATTCTGCTGGATATTGCCCGCGATCTGGGTGGCTTAAAAATTTTCTGGCCGAGCAGCATCGCTGTTTTTGGTCCTACCACTCCGCGCGACCTGACGCCTCAGTATACAGTGATGGAGCCGTCTACGGTGTATGGTATCAGTAAACTGGCCGGTGAGCGCTGGTGTGAATATTACTACAATAAGTTCGGAGTAGATGTACGAAGTATCCGCTATCCCGGACTCATCAGCTATAAAGCATTACCGGGTGGAGGTACTACGGATTATGCCGTGGATATCTATCATCAGGCTCTGGATAAAGGTCGCTATACCTGTTTCCTGAAAGAGAACACCGCATTGCCGATGATGTATATGCCGGATGCGATTCGTGCTACTATGGAGCTGATGTCGGCGCCGGCTGATAAAATCAAAATCCGCAGTAGCTATAATCTGGGTGGTATCAGTTTTACTCCCGCTGAAATCGCTGCGGAGATCGCGAAACATGTGCCCGGTTTTGTCGTAGACTATGCCCCCGACTTCCGTCAAGAAATCGCCGACTCCTGGCCCAACAGCATCAACGACGACCGCGCCCACGCCGATTGGGGATTCCGATGTCAATACGACCTCTCCTCCATGACCGTCGACATGCTGAAGCACCTGAAAGAATTAAGGCAGCTTGTTTAATATTAAAGCTGGGGTTTCTAATATGTACGATAGTCACTCCCAAAACGCTCAGCGCCTCAAAAAAATCTCTGCTCCTGATAGCTATCTGGATCTGTGAAACCCTTAGAACGCTCAGCGCCTCAAAAACCTCTCTGCACGAAATTCAACTATCAAAAATCTCTAAGAAACTTCTGCGCCTCAAAAATCTCTGCGCCTCTGCATCTCTGCGAGAAATTCAATACACGATAATATAGCTGTTTATTTTGTTTCTAATAGTAATTGACATAATTCTACGAGCAATTTAACAATGAATAATATTTACGAAATTACCAATGTATCAACTGAAATAGAAGAACCTATTCAGGAATATTATGCAGGAATGCCAATAAATCAACTTTCTGCTATTCTTATAGATATCTTTTATCATGTGCATGTTGATTTAGGACCAGGCCTACTCGAGTCGGTTTATGAGAGGGTGATTTGTCATGAATTAAGTTTGAGGGATATACCATTTGCAGCTCAAGTGGGAATCCCTTTGATTTATAAAGATCAAAATATGGAATTAGGCTTTAGGGCCGATGTAATAGTTGATAATAGAATAATCATAGAAATTAAATCAGTTGAGAATATTGCACCAGTTCATCCAAAACAGTTATTGACCTATCTCAGGATTAGTAATATTAAGCTTGGATTACTGGTAAACTTCAATTCTGAGAAAATCAAATCCGGAATAACAAGAATTGTTAATGGATTGTAGTCTCCCATCATGCGGCGTCGCCAGTAGTTTCTCTCAGAGGCGCAGATCCCGATAGTTATCGGGAGCAAAGTGAAGTCTCCGAGTCGTAAATACGATTAGGTTGTATTTTCTCGCAGAGGCGCAGAGTCGCAGAGTGAGGTCGCAGAGTCGCAGATCTCGATAGCTATCGGGAGCAGAGTGCGGTCGCAGATGCCGATAGTTATCGGGAGCAAAGTCAAACTACAACTAATTCCGCTTCCAGCGGAAAGTAAAAAATGAGAGTATAATTAAAAGTAGTGATACTTAATAAATGAATTGCTAGAAATGAGTGCTGTTATGAATCATCCATTATACGTTACGAATTCCCTGTCGCGTCAGAGGGAACAGTTTATACCTTTAAATGAACCTTTTGTTGGATTGTATGTATGCGGTCCTACGGTTTATGGAGAGGCACATCTGGGACATGCACGTCCCTATATCACTTTTGATGTGCTGAACCGTTATCTCACACATCTGGGATATAAAGTCCGCTATGTACGCAATATCACCGACGTAGGCCATCTCGAAAACGATGCCGACGAAGGAGAAGATAAAATCGCCAAGAAAGCCCGACTCGAACAGCTGGAGCCGATGGAAATTGTGGAGCTCTATACCAATAGCTTTCATGAATCCATGCGTGCGCTGAACAATAACCCTCCCGGCATTGAGCCGCGTGCATCGGGTCATATCATCGAGCAGATTGAAATGATCAAAAAAATCATCGATAACGGTTACGCCTATGAGTCGAATGGCTCGGTGTATTTCGATGTGCTTTCCTACAGCAAAACCAATGATTACGGAAAGCTGAGTGGCCGAATTATCGAAGACCTGATTGCCGGAGCCGGAAATGAACGCCGCGAACTGGAGGGACAGGAAGAAAAACGTAATCCTGCTGATTTTGCACTCTGGAAGAAAGCATCTCCTGAACATATCATGCGCTGGCCTTCACCCTGGAGTGATGGTTTTCCGGGATGGCATATTGAGTGCTCGGCGATGAGTAAGAAGTACCTCGGAGAAACATTTGATATCCACGGTGGCGGAATGGATCTGCTGTTCCCACACCACGAGAGCGAGATTGCACAGTCGAAAGGAAGTTGCGGACAAGCTCCGGTGCGTTATTGGATGCACAATAATATGATTACCATCAACGGACAGAAAATGGGTAAATCGCTGGGGAATTTTATCACCCTGCGTGAACTGTTTACCGGAGAGCATAAGTTGTTGCACCAATCGTATAGTCCGATGTCGATCCGCTTCTTTATTCTGCAGGCGCATTATCGCAGTACACTCGATTTCTCCAATGAAGGATTGCAGGCTGCTGAGAAGGGAATGAATCGTTTGATGGCAGCCGTGGATCTGATCGACTCGCTGAAGCCGGGAGATGTTTCCACTTCTGAGGTGAAAACGTTGCGCACAAATGCGTTTGCCGCCATGAACGACGATTTGAATACGGCCATTGCAATTTCACAGTTGTTTGAAGGTGCCCGTATCATTAACTCTGTAAACGGAGGAACGGAAACATTGACTGCGGAAGATATCGCTCATCTGCGTGAAACTATGCACCTGTTTGTTTTTGAAATCCTCGGATTAAAATCAGAAGTGAAAGGTGACAGTGATGATCTGAATGGAGTAATGGACTTGTTGTTATTATTGCGCGCTGATGCAAAGGCAAAGAAAGATTTTGCTACGTCGGATAAAATTCGTGATGAACTGGTAAAACTGAATTTCATAATCAAAGATGGCAAAGATGGTACGAGTTGGTCAAAAGCATAAGCAGTTGTTCCGGCAGTTTATGTTGCTGGCAGGAGTATGTGTTGGACTCTTCTCCTGTAACAACGACGGTGGCAAGAAAGGAAATGATACTTCACAACCAATTCCGGCTCAAACAATGAAGGCACCCTCTTTCAATGCCGATAGTGCTTTTGCATTTGTAAAACAACAGGTGGGTTTTGGTCCGCGGGTACCTAACAGCAACGCACATACGAAATGCGCCGACTGGATGGCCAACGTGATGAATGGATATGCGGATACGGTCATCGTACAGCGTTACAATGTCACTGCCTTCGATGGAAAAGTGCTGAACAGTAAAAATATTATTGCTTCCTTTCGTCCCGATCTCGGAAACCGTATTCTGCTTTGTGCTCATTGGGATACACGCCCGTTCGCTGACCAGGATACTGAAAGAAAGAATGAACCGATTGACGGTGCCAACGATGGAGCAAGCGGTGTGGGAGTGCTGATGGAAGTGGCTCGGCAACTCTCTATTGCAAAACCTAACCTGGGTGTTGATATAATATTCTTTGATGCGGAAGATTACGGACAGCCTGACGACAGTGAGTTTCCGCCGATGGAAGATTCGTATTGCCTCGGGTCACAGTATTGGGCGAAGAATCTCCATACACCGAATTACATCGCACGTTATGGCATCTTACTCGATATGGTGGGTGCCGAACATTCTACATTTACTCAGGAAGGAACCTCTGTTCAGTATGCTCCTTATGTTGTTGATCTCGTTTGGAAAACTGCCGCATCAGCCGGATATAGCGACTACTTCCTCATGCAGAAAACCAAAGGAATCATCGACGATCATTTTTACATTAACCGGATTTCAGGTATTCGTTGTGTTGATATTATTCACTATGATTTTAATACCACCTCCAATTTCTGGAAGCACTGGCATACTCATGGCGATACCATCGACAAAATCGATAAGAACACACTCAAGGCTACAGGGCAGACATTGCTGGAGGTTCTTTTCAGAGAGATTCCGGTCTGATTTATCGAATGCCGGTTGTTTCGGGTTGAACTATAACGGGTTTTTCAATGATAGTTTCATGAATTAAACCCCGAAATGCAAAAGTTGTCTATACAACATCGTACCTTTGCGATCCCTAGAAACACCTAACTAATGCGCCGTATATTAATCGTCAGTTTATTTATATTCAGTTATTTAACCTCTTTTTCTCAGCAACCTGCCGGCGGACAGCGTGACAGTGCCCGATTCAAGGCGATGATGAAGGATTCGTCGTTTATGAAGAACATGGCTCCGATGGGTAAGGTGATCGGTTTACTTCGTGATTCTTCCAACCGTGTACCCCTGGCTTATGCTTCCATTGCTTTGATAAAAGTTCGAGATTCATCGGTAGCTGGTGGTGCATTAACAGATGAGAAGGGTGTGTTTCGGATTGAGGATGTGATGCCTGGTCGTTATGTTATACGTATTACGTCGATTGGTTATCGTCAGCTGGATTCTAAACCTTTTATGCTGACACCACAGGAGCCTTTAAAGGATTTTGGGAATGTATGGATGCCACCTTCACAGAAGATTTTAAAGGAAGCGGAGATTGTAGGGGAGAAGGCGGAGTATGTGAATTCATTGGATAAAAAAGTTTACAACGTTGATAAGACATTGGTGAATGCCGGAGGGTCGGTGTCGGAGGTGTTGCAGAATATTCCTTCAGTGAATGTGGATATTGATGGCAAGATCAGTCTGAGAGGCAGTGAGCAGGTAACGGTTTTAATCGATGGGAAGCCTGCCGGATTAACGGGTGATAACCGCGGTGCTATTCTCCAACAACTTCCTGCATCTGCGATTGAGCAGATTGAAGTAATTACCAATCCTTCTTCGAAGTACGACGCCGAGGGAATGTCTGGGATCATCAATATTAAAACCAAGAAAGATAAAAATATCGGTCTGAACGGAACCTTAACAGTTGGTGCCGGAACGAATGATAAATACAATGCAGGTTTGCAGTTGAATCGTCGTTCGAAAAAGACAAACATCTTCTTCAATTATGGTTTCCGTGACGATCGCCGAACCAATGAAGGAAATAGCTTGCGTACGAATACCTACGGAGATGCAATTTCTTATTTCCGTTCATTGAGTGATGGTACCAATGATAATCTTTCGCATAATTTCCGCTCGGGAATTGATATCTTTCTGAACGATTATAATACACTTGGGTTTTCCGGAAGTTATAATGCACGTAATGAAGACCGCCGTGAGTTATCAGTGACTACAGTGGAGAACGAATTGAATCAGGTGGTGAGCGGATTCGACCGGCTTTCGAAAACGAAGGAGGAGAACTCAAATATCGATGGAAGTATTGATTACCGGAAAACATATCGGAACAGTAAGAAGGAATTAACAGCAAACGTTAACCTTACGCGTATTAATCGTGATAATGAAAATAGTCTCTATACATTCCTGACTGCCTCTGATGATCTAAATCAACGCATCTTCACTGACGGTATATCTTATAACGGAACAGCGCAACTGGATTATATTCTTCCGAAGGAAAAGTATAAAGTGGAGATGGGTTTGAAATCGTCATTGCGTAACAACGATAATGAGCAGCGTTCAGATCGTTTTGATTTCAGTAACAATAGCTGGAATGAAGATGTGTCATTTGCGGATCAGTTCATTCTTACCGAGTGGGTGTATGCCGGATATCTTCAGTGGACAGGTCGATGGAAAGTGTTTGACCTGAGTGCGGGTTTAAGGGCGGAGCAAACATTCATCACCGGTGATTCAAAAAGCGCTGACACTACTTTCACCCGCGACTTTACGAATCTGTTTCCTTCTGCTGCGGTGAAATATAGTCTGAAAGATGGTCACGATATACAGTTAAGTTATAGTCGTCGAATTAATCGTCCGCGGGAAGGGCAATTGAATCCGTTCCGAAATGTATCCGATTCACTGAATGTAAATGTAGGGAATCCTTCTATCATGCCTGAGCTGACACACTCACTGGAGTTCGGCTATACTGGCCGTTATGGTGAACAGAATGTTTCTGCGAATGTGTTCTATCGCTACACTGATGATTTTTCACAACGTTACCGTACGATCGATACTGCTACCAACATCTCTACCATGACCTTTGTGAACTACAGCACGGCAGAGAACCTGGGATTGGAACTCGTCTTCCGGAATACCATCTATAAAATCATCAATACCAGTTTGAGTTTAACAGCTTTCTACAATGCGGTGGATGGTACGAATGTTGGCAGTGATCTGGTGAGTGATGTATGGAGTGGTGATGTACGTGGTTCGGTGGCTGTAAAGCTCGGGAAGCAATTCTCGTTTCAGTTTACAGGGAACTATATGGCACCACGTGAGCAGCCGCAGGGAACATTCAGAGGGATGAGCGGAGTAGATTTCGGATTCAAATACGATTTCAAAGGAGGTAAGTGGACACTCAATGGCTCCATCACCGATATCTTTGATACCAGGAATTTTGATATCGATAACCGCGGCGAAGGATTTCGACTGGAAGCTATTCGTAAACGGGAATCGCGTGTAGCCAGCTTCACCCTGAGTTACCGTTTCGGAAAAGCTGAATTGAATCAACGAAACCGCCGTCAGTCGACTCGTCCTTCCGATTCACAGCAAAATGATATGATGGATTTTTGATCAATGTAATTGTTACTTTAAATAGGCAACATTATGGACAGGAAAAACTTCATTAAGCACTCAGCAATCATGGCAACCGGATTATTGACACTGAACGAATTCTCTTCCTTCGCTGCTGAAATGGCCGGAGAGAAAGCAAGAATGCCTGCGATGTTTGTTGGGCATGGAAGTCCGATGAATGCCATCGAGCAGAATGAATTCAGTGCCACCTGGAAGCAGATTGGTGCAGCTTTACCGAAACCGAAGGCGATTTTATGTGTTTCTGCACACTGGATGACGAGTGGGAAAACACTGGTTACAGCCATGGAGAAGCCAAATACGATTCATGATTTTTATGGTTTTCCGCAAGAGCTCTTCGATGCGAGATACCCGGCTCCCGGAGCACCGGAAGTGGCGAAGGAAACCATTGCTATGGTTACTAAAACCAATATTGAGGCGA
>JAGOJO010000131.1 GCA_017995075.1 Bacteroidia bacterium
AAAATAGTATTTGGCCCTTGTGCATACGATGACTTTTATAAGTTGTATAACATGACAGCACAACGTACAGGAATGTATAAAGATCCGGAGGCATACTTTCAATTACTTCGTCGTCACTTAGGAGATACACATACTGAAACCGGAGTTGTTTACGATTGTGATCAGCCGATAGGTGGAATCTTCATGATATACTCTGACTATGCAGCATTTTGCACACATGCCGGATCAGGCGGTGAATCAAAATTATATGGAGGAATGAAACATCTCCACTATGAAATGATGAAACTACTCCGTGACAGAGGAGTAAAAAAATATGATCTGGTTGGAGTACGAATCGGAGGACAGAATCCGGCTCTTGAAGGAGTATTTCGATTTAAGCGGGGATTTGGAGGCCAGTTAAAAGAAGGCTATCTGTGGAAAGCTGATAGTGACGGACTTCATCTCAAATTATACGACATGATGTCTAAATTAAAAAACCCCAACTTAAAACCTGATATCATTGATCAGGAGTCTGAAGAATGAAAAGCATGCTTGCGCGAATTATAAATTTTCTTACGAACAATATCATCATCAATAACCCGCTAATATGGCTCGGGTTAGATGCCTTTGTATTGAAGTATTTCGGCATGTACAAACGAATCAGGCTGGATGAAAAACTAAGTCCGCAGGAGATGGCTGGTTTCTCCAAGAGAAAAGAAGTACAGGAAGCCATCGATAAAACACATTTTGATCTCACTGAAACAACAAACCGGTATTTACAAAACGGCGATGCAATCTTAGACATCGGATGTGGTCCGGGAACTTATCTCAAGGATTTCGAAGGGAAATATAATCTCACCGGAATAGACATCAATCCGCAAATGATTGAATCTGCCGGCAGGAACATTCAGGGCGCACAACTAATTCTGGGTGATTTTTTAGGACATGATTTCGACCGAAAATTCAAAATGATCTACAGTGTATCCGTATTGGAATTCATTCCACCCAGCAAACTGCGGGCTTTTTTCCGGAAAGCACATCATTTACTGGAAGAAGGAGGAGTACTTTTTATTCACTACCCGCATGCACTAAAATACATCGACACACTGTATCCGGACTTGTTTTATATTGAATATTCACCCAGAAAAGTGGAAAATGAATTAAAAAACAACTATAAAATCATCAAACACCAGCATGGATTTGATGGACGCACAGTAGACTTATACGACCCGAAACCTTATGAACCGGGTGTTCGTACATTCAAAAACGGATATTTACTCATTGCTCTCCGAAAAGGGGGCGTGAATATCTAATTTTGCATCATGGAGACAAAAAACCTTCTCATAACTTTTGACTATGAACTATTCCTCGGGATGAGGAGTGGACAGCCGGAGGACTGCATGTTGCAACCAACCAGCGCATTATTAGCCATCCTGGGTCAATATAATACAAAGGCTATCTTCTTTGTTGACACCACCTATCTATGTAAATTAAAATCTCTCGCAGGCAAACACGAAAAATGCGCCAGCGATCTGAAAAATATCAGCGAGCAAGTACTAGCTATGATTGACGAGGGACATTATGTAATGCCCCATGTTCATCCACACTGGTTAGATGCCATTTATCTGGAAGAAACCGGAGAATTTGACCTGACTAACGTAGATAAATACCGCTTCCACAATTTAACACCTGAACAACGCAGAGAAGTATTTGGGAGTTCTGTTCAAATTTTACAAGACATCATCTGGAAAAAATACCCGGATTATAAAATTGACAGTTTCAGAGCCGGAGGGTGGTCGATACAACCATTCAGTGATTTCAAGCCTGTATTCGAAGAGTTTGGAATTAAGTATGATCTCAGTGTAGTAACCGGATTATATCAATTCTCTTCTGCACAGATATATGACTTTTCAGCTGCGCCGCGAAAATTCATTTACAGATTCAACGAAGATATAACTGTTGAATCAAAAGATGGCCCATTTATCCAAGTTGCAGGATCCGTAATCCGTATTGCTTCAATTGTTGATTATCTGGACAGAGCCCATAAAAAAATGCTCAATGTAGTTGGTTATGATCAGGACTATGCCAAAGGATACGGACAAGCCTCTGAAGAAGTTGACAACCAACAACCAAGTTCGAAAGACGGGTATAATGTATTTGATCGTACACATGAAGTAGCATCACTTGAAAAAATAAGTCTGGTAAAATTACCCGTATATGAAAAATTTCTGGGCGATAACCGCTATCTGCACTTCATATCACATCCAAAAATGCTCAGCAGACATAACTTCTATATTCTTAGACAATTTCTAAAGAATGTCACGAAGAAATGGAAAATTGAAAGCGATTTCAAAATTATGGTTAACACTCAAATCAATAACAAGGATTAAGGAATGACAACGATCTCCGTCATCATACCTTGTTATAACGTAGCCCCATTTATTGAGGAGGGACTTCGTACGGTATTAAATCAAACCTACGCAGCCAAGGAGATCATTTGTGTTGACGACTGTTCAAAGGATGAAACTGTAAGTATAATTCGTAGAATCCAGGATGAATTTCCGGGAAAAATTCAACTATACATCAACGAAAAGAACCGCGGTGCCACTTATACAAGAAACCGTGGATTAATTATTGCTAGAGGAGAATACGTTCAGTTTTTTGACGCAGACGATTTATTGTTTCCTGATAAATTCGAACATCAGGCAAAAATTATTGAAACGTCTGCGATAAAGCCAGATATCCTGGTCAACAACTTCAAACGAAAGTTTGTAGATGGAACAGAAAGGGTTTATAATTATCCTGACCAGGATGCCTGGTGTGCCTTAATGAAAGCATTGATGGGGATTACATCCTCCAATTTATACCGTCGTGAAAAAGTAATCGAAGTAAAAGGTTGGACAGAAGATCTTGCCAGCAGTCAGGAATATGAATTAATGTTCCGCATGTTAGCAGCAAAGGCTGTAGTAAACTTCGACCAGACTCTTGTATGTATTAATCGCGACCGCGAATCCGGGTCGATAACCAAAACCAATCCGAAAGAAAAATGGAAGAGGTATATTGGACTCCGGGCCACTATATTCGAATTCCTGAAGAAAAACAACTTAGACACTGATTTACGTCGCCAAACATTTATTGACTCGATGTTTGATGGAATTCGTATTCTCTATAAATACGATCCGGAAGAAGCTAAAAAGCTCCATAAACAATTTATACAGCGAGGAGGCACACCACACCCTACTCCATCTACATCTAAAAAGTACTTATCAATCTATAATATTTTCGGGTTTAGTATTGCAGAATTAGCCAGTAAAATAGCAAATCCTCCAAAGGATACTATTCATTAACATCCGCGAAACCAACTATAAAAACAAAATGGTCATTTATTTAACATATGCGGAACCACCTTCAGGGGTTTATTCGAGTCAGGTAGCTGATGTGATCCGCTTCGTCAATGCCAAAACGAATGCGGATATTCGCTTAGTTGCCTTTATTTCACTGCACGACTTCAGTAAATCAAAACAACAAATACTAAAAGATACACCTAATGCAATTGTACTTCCGGCAATTCCAAAAGCAAGTTTCTGGAAAATAAACACACTGGTATTCTGGCTGGTTTGTTTATTTCTTCGTCCAAGTTCAATAATAGCGAGAAATGTAATAGCTGCCAACATGGCGCTGAAGGTGAAAAAGTTTAGTTCAGCGAAAAGCATTTGTTTTGACGGACGCGGAGCCATTGCTGCTGAGTGGAAAGAGTATGATGTAACTGTAGTCGACAGCTGGAAACGTAATATCGATCATTTGGAATCACGTGCTGTACTGGAGAGCGATTTCAAAATTGCAGTAACTGAAAAGCTGGTAGACTACTGGCATGAACGTTATGGATACAGTGATGGCAAACACGTAGTGATACCATGTACATTGAACAGTAGCTTCAAAGCTGAAGTGCCTACAGACGAAGCTAAATCAGCAGCCCGTGAGAAACTCGGCTTAGCAATTCACGATGTTGTACTTGCTTATTCAGGATCTATTGCAGGATGGCAATCTTTTCCGGAGCTTTATAAATACCTGGGACCGTTCCTTCAGAAATCGAACTCCAATAAAATCATCTTTCTTGCGAAAGAAGAAGAAAATATCACAAGGCTTGAAAAGGAGTTTCCGGGACAAGTCCTACGCAAATGGGTTAGTCATCACGAAGTACCGGTTGTACTTACAGCATGTGATATGGGAATACTCATCCGGGAATCAAGTGTCACCAACCAGGTTGCTTCTCCCACCAAATTTGCCGAATATCTCTCCGCCGGACTTCCTGTTATCATCTCCGATGGTGTAGGCGACTACAGCGATTTTGTCAGAAAGCATGGCTGTGGTGTAATTGCCAATGGACAAGGAATACCTGTCCTTGAGCCGGCCGATTATGCTACCCGCGCAAAGATGATAGAACTCGTCACAAATAATTTCACCAAGGACGCACAACTTGAACATTACAAAGAATTAATACATCATCTGAATTAAACAGATTGCGAATACTTACAAGAAGAACATGAAAACACTAGTCACAGGGGGAGCCGGATTTATCGGATGCGCAGTAATAGACAAATTACAACGCGAAGGACATGAAATATTTGTCATAGACAATTTATCATTTGGAAAAAGAGAATTCATCAATATTCCTGATACCAATTTTTTCCATGTCGATATCCTTGACCGGGAGAAAGTAGATAAGATTTTTGCTGATATTAAACCGGAGATCGTAATCCATCTGGCCGCAGTACATTTCATTCCCTATTGCAATCAGCATCCGTATGAGTCGAGCGATATAAATATTCGTGGCACTACTCACATCCTGAATGCATGCCGTAAAAATGGAGTCGGAAAGATTTTCTTTGCTTCCACGGCTGCTGTTTATCCTATTTATGACGAAGCAGTAACTGAAAAGCATCAGACAGGACCATTGGATATTTATGGATTAAGCAAATTAACAGGAGAACACCTCTTGAATGAATTCCATTTAATGACAGGTGTTCCTACTATTGTTTGTCGCTTCTTTAATGCATTTGGACCAAACGAAACAAATCCACACCTGATTCCGGAAATTCAAAACCAAATCAATTCCGGAATGCGTAAAATTAAACTCGGGAACCTTACTCCAAAACGTGATTTTATTCATACTTCTGATATGGCTAATGCCGTACATACTTTATTGACTAAAATTGATAAAGGAATTGACACATTCAACTTAGGGCGAGGCATAGAATATTCAGTAACTGAAATTGTAGATGCATTCTCACGTGAATTGGGAGAACTGGTAGAAATTGAAGTTGACCCTAGTCGTGTACGCAAAGTGGAACGCATGCATCTGCTGGCAGACGTAAGCAAACTTAAATCTATTGGCTGGTCACCACTGATTGGTATAGATGAAGGAATACGCACATTAATTGATCGTAAATGAGTACCAAAAAGCAATTACTTTTTGTAACCGATGGTATTTTCCCTCATTCAATTGGCGGAATGCAACGACATTCGCTGTTGTTGATTGAATCATTGGCAAAAACCGGTTTATTGGATATTACAGTAATCCATCCGCATGATAAAACAGTATTTGATCCTTCCTTGGGATTAAAAGAAATCAAGATACCATTTGACTTCAACGGTTTCTACATTAAGAAATGTTATGAATATTCAAAGCTGACAGCTGAAGTAATCCGACAAAATCCACAAGCCATAGTATATGGACAAGGATTCAGTGTATTCAGCGGTCTGGCAGAATTTGGTGATCGGGTAATCATCAATCCACACGGACTTGAGCCTTATCAAAGCCTAACCTTCAAAGAGCGATTCAAAACGTTACCCATGCGAATGATGGAGCGTTACCAATTCAAACACGCAGCAAAGATTGTATCATTAGGGGGATTGCTCACTGAAATTCTCAGAAATGAGATGGAAAATCCCGGTAAAAAAATTGTTGTACTTCCCAATGCAGTCAATCCGGGACCAATGCCTGACAGAAACTTTGACAAGGAAAAGCTGGAGTTACTCTTTGTCGGAAGATTTGCCTTCAACAAAGGAATTAATGTATTAATGGAGGCGGTGAAACAATTAAACAATGAAGGTTACAAAGACCGACTCATCTTTAACCTGGTTGGTAAAGGTCCATTGTTTGAACAATACACCAAAGAATATAATTTCGAGAATGTAAACTTTCTGGGCTTTGCAGACGATGATAAACTGATGCAGCTTTATCAGGACAATGACTTATTCGTCTTCCCTACCCGATTTGAAGGAATGCCTACTGTCGTATTGGAAGCAATGGCTGCAGCGATGCCTATAGTTGTTTCAGAAACAGGAGCAACCGGAGAGCTTGTGAATGCAGAAAACGGGTATCTCATCGAAAAAGACAATGTACGCGCCTTAAAATGGGCGATACAACGATTCTATCAGCTGGAACCAGAACAACGCAGACTACTGGCTGAATCATCCTATGCAAAAGTAAAAGATAAATTCACCTGGCCAAGAGTAGCACAGCTTCATCTTGAATTATTTAATACTTTCAGGCCCTGAAATAAATGAACTTCTTCAAAGAGAATATGCAGTTTACTATTGTCACCATGATTTGGGTGATAATCGGGATTCTCTTTGACAAATCCGCAATGCTGCTTGCACCATTAGT
>JAGOJO010000132.1 GCA_017995075.1 Bacteroidia bacterium
GCAACGGCATCGTTAGGCACCAGTGTAGCAGAATAACTGCGTGTGATTTCTGCGCCAGCTGCTTGTGTGCCCAGGCTTTCTCCATATGTACCGTTCAATGTTCCTCTCAATACATGGTTGTGAATGTAACTTTGCACATTGGTATTTCCATCTTTCTGCCATTGAATAATGCTGTCTTCTGTAAAGTAAACAGCAAGACTCACCGGATCGGTCAATTCATTTACCACTTTCACTGTAACATCGGCAGTGATGCTTTTATTTGTTTCATTGTAAGTCGGAGTGATTTCAATTCCTGCATCTGCGGGTATTGCTAACCAATCATTGATTTTTGGTTCCCAGTTTGCCCAATCAAGAATCAGTTGATTGTTGGTGCCACTGTTGAGCATTCGGTTTACCATCCCTTTTGGAAAAGGTTGTCCGATTACGTTGAAGTCAGTAGCAATCTGGGTTGATAATGCATTGCGGAAATCGTAAGTGAAATACGGTGCTCCGGATGGATATGGGTCAGCCCAATAATCTGCGTGTACAGCGATGATGACCAGTTGCTCACCAAATAAATTATGTAAGCGGGTGGCCTCACGGTGTGCATTCGGACAAGCCTGACATACGTGACCGGTGAAGTCTTCGATCAGTACTTTGCGCACCACATTGTCACTGGTATCTACTCCGCCGTTATTTGTTACTCCGTAAGGTCCGTCAATTTCATCACAGCCCTGAATGAACAGGATAGAAGCGGCGACCAGAAGAAGATGTTTGAATTTCATGATTGTATTTGTTGGGTGTTCGTTAATATCAAAGGTATGAATAATTATTCCTGTTTGCAAGGTTAGAAACGGCTGCTGACTGTCAGCGCAATGCCATTACTTGCAGGTACGAAGCGGCAAACACCGCCTACGCATAATAATCCGGCCCGTTGACGTGCCCAGGAGATCCCGACACGTGTACCGCCGTCTACATAGTTGATGCTTCCGTTAAAGTAATGAAAACGTTTGTCGCTGTCTTCGTTTCCGTAATTCCATTCGTCAAAAGCGGTAAGAGTCCAATGGGGAGCCATGTTGAATTCAACCAATGCCATTGCCCAGTTTCCACGATCCTGTTCGGTATAAAGATGTTCAATATCGAATCGAATACTGTTTTCGTTGGTGATCTTATAGGTGTATTCGATTACGCCGAGGTGTGAAGTAACCTGCTTCTCGCCGATCTTACCTTCGATTTTATTTCGGTCGTAAATCTGATAGAGATAACTGGCAATAATTTTACTTTTTTTAGAGATTTTCTTTGTGACTTCCAGTGTTACTTCCTGGTAATAGCGATCCTCTCCGATGGCGAAGAAGTCACTCTTATATCCCAATGTGTCGTCAAGATTTGTTCTGTCAATATCACTTACAGCTGCGTAATTGGCCATGATCGTAGTGCCATATTGACCACCGAGTTTAGTTTTCGGTTTGAAGTTGTAGTAGATTTCTGCTGATCCGCCCATCTCTCCCAATGGCTGGGTAGCATAAGGATATAAAGTAGCCAAACGATATGTTTGCTGACGATTTACAGCAGGAAGGTAGTTGATGAGCAAACGATTTCCGGTGACAGCACGGTCAGAACGGAAATCCATGTTCGATACACGCTTTCCGCTTACACGCACACCGAGACCTTTTTTCGTGTAGGTAAGGTTGGTGAACAATGCTTCGCCGTAGTTGTAGGTGAAGAGGTTTGACTGTGAAGGGTCGTTGATTTTGTAAGCATATTCCGCATCAAAAGCTACTTTGCCATATTTCAGACTCAGGCGACCAGCATAGGCTCCTACGTTTTCCGGCAATACCAACGAAGGACGATCATCTTTCTGGTACTTGCTCACGAAACTACCGCCAATGCCTATCCGAAGTTTCATGTTTTCGAACATCTTAACCGCATCATTCAGTTGAATGTCGGCATCAACACCACGTACAATACTCTCGGGGTACGTGAAAAAATCTCTCTGACGACCAATCACCCCTTTCAGTGTAATACCGGCCGCCGGAGTGAAGATGGCACGTAATCCGTCCATGGAATTATCGAGACCAAGATTCGGCTCCCAATACGTACGGAAAACGAGTCCGCTGCCAAACTGCTCGTAGAAATTCCCGGCAGTAACACTCAGCTTCGCATTGGTATAGGTGATAAATCGGTTTGTAATTCCGTTGCCCTTAAAATTCGGATCGAATCCGAGTAGCGTATTGAGATAACTTTCATAACGTACACCGACCGATAAACCGCCATAGTTATAACTCAGACTCATAAAGCCATTGTTCAGCCACTTTTCCTTTACTTCAGGTGCGGATATGGCCGAGTCCGCCTGATAATATTGACCGTTTACTTCGAAGTAACCGGAGAAATTTCCTGCATTGAGCGCTTGCTGTGCATGGCTGTTGCCGGCTGCTGCCATACCGAGAACGGTGGCAAGCAATAACCTGCATCGGGAGAATAACATAGAGATTAGATTTCTGTTTAGGGTCAGCTAAGGTAAGTTAAATTCGATTTCCTTCGCCGGAATTGGATCGGCTTCTTGCAATCCATTGAATCTGCTATAAATAAGAAAAGGGCCCCCGTAGGAACCCTCTTTCTATATATTGTCGGACTGTTACTTGCCAACCAGCTTTTTCAGCTCTTCGTACATTTTTTCTTCGTCGCCCGGTGTGTAGGTGTTCCGTTGCATTACAATTTTACCGTTTCCATCAATCAGGAAGGTGTGCGGTACATTGTTCACATTCATAGCGCGACGAAAATCACTGTTTGGATCAAGTATGATTGTGAAATCCCAGCCTTTACCTGCAACAAATGGAGCAACTGAACTCATTGTGCGGGTGTCGTCGATAGAAACAGCGTAAATTTTTACACCGGTTTCTTCCTGCCATTCTGCATAAACTTCGCTCATACCATTGAGGGAGGCTACACAAGGTTTACACCAGGTTGCCCAAAAATCAATGATCATTGGTTTACCGTCGTTTTTAATGGTAGAGGTGTTTAATGGTTTACCGTCGATGTCCTTAACGTTGACTGATGGGATGTCGGATTTTTTTGCCGGTTCCTGTGCCATAACGAATCCGCTGATGAGCAGCAGGACAACCAGAAAGAAGTGTTTTTTCATTTGAAGAAGCTGTTTTTTATTGCTTTTATAGTGTTTTCAATGATTTTTCCGGTGCAGGAATTCCCGTTCCGGTAGTACAGGCGATAAAAATAGTGCTTTTTACGGGCGGTGGAATGTAGGATGGGTGAAGGATATTCCATTCTTTTTCGGGAATTCAATGTTTTCTGACCTATACTGCTCCCAATCAATTATTTAGATGGGTGTTGGGCTGTCTTGAATAAACCCGGAATCTGTGAATTTGGAGTGAAGTATTTGTTTTTCAGTAGTTTAAATTCCGGCTCGGAGTAGGGAGGAATTGCCATTTTATTGTCAGTTTATCTGAAAAACTTGACATATATGTGGTTGTTTTTACTATCTTTAGGCCACCAAAATAATTTAATCCCCATCGAATGAAAAAATTTACGCTTGTAGTAGCAATGATGGCAGCAGTTGCAGGAATGCAAACAGCATCTGCGCAATCATTCACCCTTGGTAATACTCCAACTGTTATTTCAGTAACAGATCCATGGTTAGATTCTGATGTTCACATTGATCTGACCAATAACTCCTCAACTTTCAAAAAGATTACGGTTGAAAGGATCGCGAACTATGTCAGCCCGGGTCATCTCGAGTTGTTCTGCTTCGGCTCTGGTGTAACTGGTTTATGCTATCCTCCGGGAACAGATATGTCGAACGGTGATGATACAATTCAGGCCGGTGTGACAGATCATTCTTTCAAAGGAACCTTGAAGCCGATGGGTGTTTATGGTCAGACTTCTCTCCACTATCGTTTCAGCGATTCAGATAATCCTGGCGATTCAGTTGGTGTAGATGTTATCTGGGATGTAACTACCTCTATCGGCGAGAACAATCAGCAATTTGGTTTGTCAAAGCCACTCCAGAATCCAGCAGATGCATTCACTGTATTCAATTTCAATTTGCAGTCGAATGATGCTACAGATAAAATTGTAGTATTCAACATGCTGGGCAGCAAAGTGAAAACAATGGATGTACCCGGAAAAACAGGTGCATTGGTACTTACTACCTCTGATCTGAAAGCTGGTGTTTACATGGTTTCTTACATGAGCAATGGAAAAGTAAAAGATACCTGCCGTCTGGTAGTATCTCATCGTTAATCTAACGGTTACGCATATACGCAGAAGAGGGGCCTTGTGTCCCTCTTTTGTTGTTTAAAACGACAGCTGTTCAACTGCAGCTTTCATAGTATTTAGTTGATCTATCTCAGGAATTTAATTATTTCCTGTAGTGTACAAATTCATTAAATTTGCCGTTCTCTTAAAAAGAATTACTAACTTGCCTCCTCAAGGCAGTTGGCAGAGCAGAAGGCAATTAAAAGAAAAAGAAATGGCAGATTTCAATCAGGAAGCGCTGGATTATCACTCAGCAGGGCGTCCCGGCAAAATAGAAGTAGTTCCCAGTAAACCAACCAGTACTCAGCGCGATCTTGCTCTGGCTTATTCGCCGGGAGTTGCAGTTCCATGTCTGGAAATTGAGAGGAATCCGGAATCCGTTTATAAATATACCGCGAAAGGAAATCTGGTAGCAGTAATCAGCAATGGTACTGCTGTGCTTGGACTCGGAAATATCGGTGCAGAAGCCTCCAAGCCTGTGATGGAAGGGAAGGGTCTTCTCTTCAAGATCTTTGCTGATATTGATGTGTTCGATATTGAAATTGATCAGACCAATGTGGATGATTTCGTGAAAACAGTGAAGGCGATCAGTCCTACTTTTGGAGGAATCAACCTGGAGGATATCAAGGCGCCGGAATGTTTCGAGATTGAACGCCGACTGAAAGAAGAGTTGAAAATTCCGGTGATGCACGATGATCAGCATGGTACAGCTATTATCTCTGGTGCTGCAGTGATTAATGCATTGGAAATTGCCGGAAAGAAAATAGAAGATGTTCGTTTTGTGGTGAATGGTGCTGGTGCATCTGCAATTTCTTGTACTTCGTTGTTTGTTTCTCTGGGCGCACGTCTTGAAAATATTGTGATGCTGGATAGTACCGGTGTCATTCGTCACGACCGCGAAAATCTGGATATCAACAAAATCCGTTTTGCTACGCGCCGCGATCTACATACACTGGAAGAAGCACTGGTGGGTGCGGATTTATTCATCGGACTCTCAAAAGGAAATATTCTGAAAGGAGAACATCTGAAATCGATGGCTCCTACGCCGATCGTTTTTGCAATGGCGAATCCTGATCCGGAAATTACCTGGGAGGAAGCAACTACTGCGCGTCCGGATGTGATCATGGCTACCGGTCGCTCTGATTATCCCAATCAGGTGAACAATGTAATCGGATTCCCATTCATCTTCCGTGGTGCATTGGATGTTCGTGCTACGCAGATCAACGAAGCAATGAAGCTGGCTGCTGTTCATGCTATTGCTCAATTGGCGCGCGAACCGGTTCCGGAAATTGTGAACCTTGCTTACAACAAGAAAAATATTGTTTTCGGTCAGGAATATATTATTCCGAAGCCACTGGATCCACGATTGATTTATACGGTGGCTCCTGCTGTTGCAAGGGCTGCTATTGCGAGTGGTGTGGCGCAGAAACCAATCACCGATTGGGATGCTTATGAAAACGAACTCAAGAAACGTTTAGGTTTGGATAATAAACTGATTCGTGTGCTGACCAGCAAGGCGAAGCAGAATCCAAAACGTGTGGTGTTTGCAGATGCGGATACTTACAAAATTCTGAAAACTGCGCAGGTGGTGAAGGAAGAGGGAATTGCTCAGCCGATTTTGTTGGGTAATAAGAAGAAAATTGCCCGTTTAATTGAAGAGAATAATCTGCGACTGGATGATATTCCGGTAATTGATCCACGCGAGGAAAATCAAATGCTGGATGAGTTCGGTAAGCTGTTTTTTGAAAAAAGAAAACGTCGCGGATTTACACTGTATGAAGCGCGGAAGATTATGCAGGAGCGCAACTATTATGGTGCAATGATGGTGGAAACCGGACAAGCGGATGCTTTGATTTCCGGCTTGACACGTAACTACGTAGATACTATTAAACCGGCTTTGCGTATTATCGGAACTGAAGCGGGAGTGGATAAAGTGGCAGGTATGTACATCATGATCACGAAAGATGGTCCGATGTTCTTTGCTGATACTACCATTAATATTGATCCAACAGCTGAAGATATCGTTGAGATCACCTTACTAACGGCGAAGGCTGTCCGTCAGTTTAATATTAAACCTCGTATTGCGCTTCTTTCCTACAGTAATTTCGGTTCTTCCAATACCGAAAGTGCCATGAAGATGCGTCGCGCAGTTGAAATCCTGCATGCGAAACATCCTGACTTACTCGTTGACGGAGAGATACAGGCGAATTTTGCATTCAACCCGCAGATGTTGAAGGATAATTATCCGTTCAGTGATCTGGCTGGTCAGGGCGCAAATACGTTGATCTTCCCGAATCTTGATGCAGGAAATATTGCGTATAAACTGATGCAAACGATGGGTGGTGCAGAGGCGATCGGTCCGATTTTACTTGGATTGAAAAAGCCGGTGC
>JAGOJO010000039.1 GCA_017995075.1 Bacteroidia bacterium
GCTCCCCCTCCTGGGCTCGAACCAGGGACCCCATGATTAACAGTCATGTGCTCTAACCAGCTGAGCTAAGGAGGAATAATCCTCTCTCTGCTTTTACAGGGAGAGGATCACGTATTCCGGCTCAAGCCATCTCGTCATTCATGACGAGACTAAAACACTTGTTGAGGTCTGTAGGGTTAAGAACTACCCGCGTAACGGAAATTTCGTTTCGGGGTTGCAAAAATAGTGAATCGATCTCCAATTTTCAAAATGATTTCTGCAACTGGTGTGTTATTCCTGTATTAATATTCGAATTTGTATAAAATGCTGTTAATCAATTCGAAAGACTTCCATGAGGTGGGGCACAGCGTCTTATTCGTCTTCGTTCGATCTGCTGAAATTTGCCGGGTTTTGCCGTAAATTTACATAAACATCTGAAATACAGTTGAATGTATTGATTTTATTGGATGCAGATTTTTATGGGTTTCCGATTGTTGCCTTGCTGAATTTCGAGGAGATATAGCCCGGAAACCAGTTGGCCGACCGGAATCGTTGCGTTTTCCACTGAAGTGTAGCTGGATTCAAATACCAACTTTCCGGTCATGTCTTTTATGCTGAGCAGTACTTGTTGTCCGGGGTTTAGCCCTTGGAGGTTGATTTCTGTGGTGGCCGGATTGGGATATACAGTATACACTGCCTGCTCTTCCGGATCATTTATGCCCTGAGTTGTGCTGCCTCCGAGTCGTCCGAAGAAGATATCATTGGCGTTTCCGAAGGGATCAATGTTGGAAATGGTTTGGGTGCCGAGTGTAATGGTTGGACTAAAGAAATCTCCGCTTACCCAAATGGCGCCGGATGGTGCGATGGAAATACTGCCTCCGTATTCGTTGTAGTCGCCTCCGATTTGTTCCGACCACTTATAGGTTCCTGCAGAGTCAAGGCAGACGATTGCGAGGTCTGAGTAACCGGTGATGATGGGTGTATAGGTAACTGTGCCATTGCCCGGATCGAAGTCGGCGGCATCCCGAAATACAACATACGTATATACATCGCCGTTAGTAGCTGTTCGAATGTCTACTCCTTCGTCGAGATTTCCGCTGCCTATTGATTGTGCCCACTGAAAGTTTCCGGCTGTGTCGAGTTTGAGGATGAAGATATCATTGGATCCGGCAGACGAAAGTGTGTTGGTACCTGATCCGGGATTGAAGTCCGTGAACCATCCGAAGTATCCCGTTACGTAGAGTTCGCCGTTTGCACCTACTGCTATTTTCTGTCCTTCATCGATGTCGGTATCACCAATGCGTTTGTTCCAGATGTAGTTTCCGGCTGTGTCGAGTTTGAGAATGAAAATGTCTGTATTTCCCTGGGTGGAGAAGTTGTTGATGCCGGTGCCGGGATTGAAGTCGAGTGTTCCCTCGTAGGAGCCGGTGAGATAAAGATGTCCGTCGTTGCCGGCTGTGATGTCGTAGGCTGTTTGATTGTCAGCATTGCCGATTTGTTTTACCCACTGAAATACTCCGGTGGAAGAATATTTGGCAATGAAAATATCGCGTAGCCCTGATCCCGTTTTAATTGTTTGTCCTGCCCCGCCATCGAAGTCAACATCTCCTGAAAAATATCCGCAGAGATAAATGTTTCCGCTGGCATCTGCTGTGATTCCTCTTCCCTGATTAAAGAGCGTTGTTCCGGGAAACGTTAGTGTAAACTGATAATTCCCTGCAGAATCATACTTGGTGAGGAAGATGTCAAATGCGCCCGCAGCAGAAGTATGCAGGTCTGTTCCGCTTGTTCCGTCGAAGTCGATAGTGCCTAAATAGTATCCTGACGTATATACGTTGCCGTTAGCATCAGTGGTGAATACACCCATGTCGATGGAGGTGCCTGTTCCACCCATTGTGCGCAGCCATCGTAAGGTGCCATTGTTGGTGTAGGAGGCAATGTAGAAATCGGTGATTCCCGTGGATGCACCGTAAACAATCCCTGCACCGGGCTGGAAATCTACAGTGGAGGAGAATAATCCGCCGATATAGATGTTCCCGCCATTGTCAGTGCCGATTCCGCGACAGAAGTCATAACTTCCGGCTCCGGTGGCTGCGGTGTAGGTCCATCCCGGACTTTGTGCTGTACTTATCTTTATAGAGGAAATAATCAGCAGACTAAGGAGGAGAATTCTATTCATGGCGGTTATTTTAGTTGAGGATCCAAAAATCTGCATATTGGATGTTTAAACAAATGATTTTTATCTGAGTTGGTATGATAGAGGTCTGAACAGGCACGCCGGATAGTTGGTATTTTCCGGTCAATGTGAACCGAATGAGTCCCTTTTCCTATCTTTGGTAAACCACGCAATGACATCCAATGAAAAAATTATCTCTGCTGTTCTTCCATCTATGGTGGATCACAGCCGCCTCCGCACAGGGCCTCCGGTGCACACCTTCTCTATTTGAATCTGCTCATCCTGAAATACGCAGACTGGAGACGGAAATGAATAATAACCGTTTTGAGTACCTTTCCAATGGACAAGCATCTCAGCGAATAAACCCGCCGGTATTGACTGTTCCGGTGGTGTTTCACGTGATTCATCAGGGCGGTCCGGAGAATATCCCCGACTCGATTATTATTGATGCAGTCAACGATGTAAATCAACGATTCGCGAATCTTCCTCCATTCAGTTTTTCGAATGGTGTTAGTGTAAGTATCCAGCTTTGTCTTGCTTCTGTGGATCCGTATGGAAATCCAACTTCCGGTATTACACGTGATACTTCTTATTGGGCGGTTCTTCCACAAGGTTGGGGCGGAAGTGCAGATGAAATGATGAAGAATGTAAATCGTTGGAATCCCATTCGGTATTTGAATGTCTGGCTTCCGAAGCAAACGATTTTTGCGATGGGGACCAATGCGTATGGCAGTTATCCATGGATGAAGGGAATGCCGGTTGATGGGGTGGTTATAGAGGCGCTTTCGCTTGGCGGGACAAACTGGCTGCTGGCTCACGAGTTAGGACACTATCTTGGTTTATATCATAACGACTACAATTTTTCTTGCGTTAACTTCAATTGTTTACTGGATGGTGATCAGGTTTGTGATACGCCTCCGGAATACTATCCTGTTGATTGTGCTGCGAGCAGTTGTAGTACAGATATGGATGATACTTCCGGCTTTAATCCGTTTACTGCCGATACCATCGATGTTTCGAATGTGATGTTGCCGATTATTCCCTGTGATATGGTGTTTACTGCCGGACAAGCTGACCGCATGTATTACTTTCTTTCGGTGGGCCGTACTGAGTTGCTGGATGCAGCTTCCTGTACAGGTGTTCTTCCTGCGATTGCTCCTCCCGTGGCCGGCATCGGTGTTAGTGCTACATCCTGTTCCGGTTATTCATTTTATTATACCGGCACAGGTGGTGAGTATATAGAGTGGGATTTTAATGGAGATGGTTTGTTTGATTCTTCCTGGGATAGCATCAATTATTCATATCCGACGCCGGGATATCGGACAGTTGTACAACGGGTTTTTAATGGAGTCGGTCATGATTATGATACACTCGTTATTTATGCGCAGCCAACAGGCAATACAAATTTTCCAATGCAAAGTATCACATCCAACAATTATACAAATAATGGCAACTTTCTTTGTTCCGGATCTTTAGTAACGTTCACGGCTATGCCCAATATGGCGCAATATATCTGGAGTACGGGTGATAGTACTCAATCTATTACATTGTTGGCAGATAGCGCTTCTACATTTTCTATTTCCTTAACGTGTATTGATTCCGCAGGTATTGTCTGGCAACATTGTCCGGATCCGGTGTATTCATGGACCGTGGTTCCTACGCCAACACCACTCACCTTTGCGCCAGTAACGAATGATACCGTTTGCGAAGGTGAATTTTTTAAAGCGGTATGGTCGGCGCCGGGAAGTAATTTAGTCGTGAGCCAATACATTACCAACGGCTGGCCCGGTGTTATTCAAGATACAGTATTACTTTGGTTCAGTAATATTCCGGACCAATATATCGGCATCGCAGTGCGTGATTTGTCGACGTATTGTCAGGCATGGTCGGATACACTTTATGCTCATTTCAATAAATTGATTCCGGGACCTCTGCAGCCGGCTTACAGTGGCATTACAATGTGGATAACAGACACCGCTGCGTTCCATCAATGGTATCTGAACGGTGTAGCCATTCAGGGAGCAGTGAATGATACACTTATCGCTACAGCGGTTGGTTGTTATTCTTATGCAGCCTGGGATGTTGATCCGGATTGTCAGACTGTTTCCGGTGATTATTGTCTTACTACACTTGGCGAAGAAGAACTTTTATCTGCAAAAAATATTATCATCAATCCCAATCCTGCAGGTAATACCTTTTCCGTTTCATTAAAAAATTCCACACAAATCACCGTCGATCCTGTTCTCCTGGACTGTTCCGGTAAACAACAAAAAGTGGAGAAGGTTCGAAAAGCGGATGGTGAATTTCAATTCGACTCATCAAAGCTTGAAGATGGAATGTATCTGCTTCGATGGGGTAATTTTAGTTCACGCATCATCATTCTTCACTGATTCATCTAAGCATAAATGAGACGGGCTGTCGAATATTTGCTGATAGCCCGTCTTTTTATGCTGTTCAGCTAGGCTAAGATTTAGCAGCGATTTTTCGGCCCTCCTTTCCTGACAACTCAACACTGATTCGAGGGCTGGGGCTGATAACTTTCAGTAAGCCTAAATGAATGATCGCTTTAACATTTTGATAAACAGCTTGTTGACATCTCTATTCGCAGCTTCATTTTTCCCTCTGTTCGTTATTTCTCTTCCATCCCGTCTCTTATTTCCCTAATTTCGCGATCGGTAAAAATAAATTCAACCCTACTATGAGCCTTCTCGTCATCGGAACCGTTGCGTTCGACGCTATTGAAACCCCCTTCGGAAAAACTGATAAAATCATTGGTGGTGCTGCCACTTATGCATCTATGTCAGCTTCTTTCTTCAAGAAAAACATCAACCTGGTTTCGGTAGTGGGAGAAGATTTTCCACAGGAAGCAATTTCGATGATGCAGCAACGTGGTATCAACACGGATGGTCTGCAGATCAAGCAGGGAGAAAAAACTTTCTTCTGGGCAGGAAAATATCATGAGGATATGAATTCCCGTGATACCCTCGATACTCAGTTGAATGTACTGAGCACTTTTGATCCGGTTATTCCTGATCATTACCAGGATTGTGAATTCCTGATGTTGGGTAACCTGATGCCGAGTATCCAGATGTCTGTATTGCAGCGCCTGAAGAAGCGTCCGAAGCTGGTGGTAATGGATACCATGAACTTCTGGATGGAAGTGGCACTGGATGATTTGAAAAAAATGATTTCCATGGTGGACGTACTCACTATCAATGATGCTGAAGCGCGTCAGCTGACAGGCGAATATTCGCTCGTTAAAGCAGCCCGTCAGGTGTTGGCAATGGGTCCGAAATATCTGATCATTAAAAAAGGTGAACATGGAGCCTTGTTGTTCCATGAGAATAATGTGTTTTTCGCACCTGCCTTACCGTTAGAAGATGTATTTGACCCAACCGGTGCCGGAGATACTTTCGCAGGTGGATTCATCGGTTATCTCAGCAGTGTAGGAGATATTTCATTTGAAGCGATGAAGCGCGGTGTTATTTATGGCTCAGCTATGGCTTCCTTCTGTGTAGAAAAATTCGGACTGGAGCGCGTTGTAGGTCTCACTGAGCGTGAAGTAGAAGATCGCGTGCAACAGTTCGTTGATCTGGTGCAGTTCGATATTACGCTCGTATAATCAGTTTGTATATAGGTGTCCGAAGCCGGCGGAAGTAGTTCTGTCCGATGAAGCGTGGACATTTCTTACTGAACAGTCGGTGAATCTGACCGGACTTTCCAACTATTCAGTATCTTCGTTCATATAGATCGTATACTATGAACTTCTTTATCGCTTCTCCTGACTTCACATTCTCTAATGCAAGAATGGCCCGAATTACGCGGGTTTTTTCGTTGCTGATTATAGCCTTGTTTATTTCTCTCCAGGCCACAGCACAGTCAGAGCGAATTCTCAGCGGACAGGTAACAGATGCATCTAACGGTGAGGCTATTCCGTTCGCAACAGTGACGCTCAAATCCAGCCTGATCGGTACCATCACCAATGAGTTCGGTAAGTTTGATTTGCATATACCCGCTGAAATCACCGAAGATCAGTTGATCGTTACCCTGATTGGATTTCAATACAAGGAGTTTCCTCTTTCTTCGCTCACTTCTCCTGTGTCGGTGAAGTTGTCGCCTGTAGCCATTGACATGAAGGAAGTGCTGATCAAACCGCAGCCACCGACGTATTATATCACACTGGCTATGCGTTCGCTCAAATCAAATTATCCGTCTAAGCCTTTTGAAACACAATCGTACTACAGGGAGAACATCAAGGAGAATGAAAATTACCTCCGCGGACACGAAGGCGTTTTTAAATCATATTATCCCGCATTTCAGGATTCCTCTAAAAATCAGCATAAGCTAATTCTCTTTCGTAAAGCAGAAACCATCAGCGAGCTTGCCTTCATGAAGAAAGAACGACTGAAAGATGAGGCGAAGGAAAAGAAGAAGGAAGCAAAAGCCATCAAAAAAGGAAAGGCTGTACCCAAGAAAGAAGTTGGAGAGGATAGTCTGAAAATTGGCGAAGTATTCGGAGGGCCGGATAATCTCTTAAAAATGGCAGATCTCTTCCGTGGAGCAGATAATTTTCTTGATACCACTCAGTTTAAGAACTACACCTACTCGTTTGCGAAGTCGTCCAGTTTTAATAACGCTGCTTTAATGGTGATCCAATTCAAATCACGTGGAAAAGTAGATCATACACGAGAGGAAGGAAAGATATATATCGACATTGCCACCAATGCGATTGTAAAAATTGAATCGCATGGGACATATGTGATTCCAACGTTAGTACGTCCTGTGTTATTTGTGATGGGAATAGGAGTAGAGAATCCAAAGTTTGTCAGCTCTCTGGAGTTTCAGGAGATCAATAATCTTTGGTATCCGAAAAACATGCAATACAATCTCGATATGAATGTTGAGAAGAAGCGGATGTTTGCAGCCAATGATAATTCCAATTTCAAAATTTTCGGATTCCTGACCGTCAACAAACTCAACACTACATCGGCCACACCGGTGGAGGCTTCCAAACGTTACACCGACAATAAAAAGCCCGAAGAGCAGGTGTTTAATGAGGAGAAGCTGAACTGGTCGGAGATCAATATGATCAAGCGGTAAGACGTTAATTTCTTAATATTTTACGAACTTGCCAACAGGAAATTGACCAGATGATGCAATTCCAATGACCTGATATATACCGCCTGATAAAGATTCAACGTCAATTCCATTTCCCAATTCAACGTAATGTAGTGTTTTAACTATTCGGCCCTGCATATCAATAATTGAATAGGAATCGGTTTTTGGAAGATTTCCTTGGATGAAGAGAATGTTTTTTACAGGTTGAGGGAAAATAATTGAGGTTTTTACATCAATACTTACAGCAATTGTTTTACTAATGGATGATTCACCATTAAAATCTATTTCTTTTAATCTATAGTAAACTATTCCCTGCTGAAAATACTTGTCTGTAAATGAATATTTCGAAATTTCACTTGTCGTTCCGGTACCCGTTACTACGCCTATAGTTTCATAGTCGCTTCCGTTTGATGATCTTTGAATTTCATAATGGTCACAGTTTTCTTCACTGGCTGTTGACCAATTAAGTTCTACACCTTCTTTCTCAATAAAATTTCCTTCGAAATTTAACCATGTTACCGGTAAAGGTGCAGTAGCTATAACGCTGATATCATCAATATAGTAATAGGCGCCATAAGATGAAGGCAGATTGGGTCCAAAGAGTGATTTAGTAGTGCCCGCATCATTATGAAAATTTCCAATTGTAACCCAATCATATGCAGCGAGAGGAGTAAATGTAAAAGTGAATTGAGTCCAGGTAGTACTATAAAATACAGAAGTGAGCTCTACTTGTGGAGTCACTAAGATAGGAGCACCTGCAGTTTGAGTTACAGCTCCAACGGAGAAATATAGCCCTAGTTCTTTGACGCCCCAGTAGTGAAGTGTGCTGATCCCGTTTGTTACCCAGAAACTAACCTGATAAGTAACACCGGGAGTGAGCGGGCCAGAAAGAGGACGTTGAATGTATTCACGGTAATTGGCTCCTGAATAATAACAAGCGAATCCTTCAAATCCGGTTCCACTATGTGGGGATACATTGGCCCACCAGGTAGTTGGAGGTTTCGCACCTCCTAATCCGTTAATGTTGTAATAATCCGGACTGCCATTTCCCGGATTAAGGCTACATAAATTGTTAGGACTTTTCCATCCAGTAGCATAACAAACCTGAGCATAAGTGGTTGGTGCAATTGTATAAGTATCAAAATCCCCATTTGTAACAAAGTTTTGGGCCATTAGATTGAAAAAAGGAATAAGCCATAAAATTAGAATAAGTAGATACTTTTTCATGGATGGTTCTATTAGTGACTCGTAAGTTGATAGCAAGATTTTATATTTTCAATAATCAAACAATAAATTGTTGCCGGATGAGCAAATCCCCATGCTGAATGGAATGATTGCAGACTCAATCAAAAAAGGGTTTGATTCGATCGGGATTGTCTGCCTTCGATTTTGGAAACCAATAATGCATGGTCTTACCGGAGTTGAATATCCAAACTCCCTGTCGTTGATATAAAAAACAACGACAGGGATCAGGATTTTGAATGACTTTAGAGATTCTTCAGTTATAAACCAATGGCTCATCAGTAGAGTGTAATTATTCCTCTGCTTTATTCATTAATTGCATTAAAAGAGTATAGGCACCCTTCGTCACGATTTTTTCAGGTAGTGAATTACCTGATTCGGGAATCACTTCGACAAATCCATCTTGTTTCATACCTGTTTTTATATGAATCATTCTAAATGAATTATTATTCTCAGGGATGAATAAATATGGTTTATCCTGCCATGTAATAACCGCTTCTTCGGGAACTGCAGCTACATTTTGTTGATTAACCTGGATACTTGCATTCATAAACATTCCGGGTAATAGTGAATTGTCATAGTTTTTGAAATGACAATGAACCGCAACGCTTCTGTTTTCATCCAACTCCTTACCAATTAATATTATTTCTGCCTTTTGTTTTTTATCCGGAGAAGAGTTAGTCCAGGTCATTATTTTTTGTCCGATCTCCAGATACCTTATGTCTTTCTCGAATACTGTCACGTTCAAAAGAATGTCTCTTGGGTCTACAAGTTCAAATAGGATGTCAGATGGATTTACATAGGTACCAATGTTAACTTTAACATTGGTAACAAACCCATCAATGGGAGATCGAAGAGCAACGCTTTTTGAAATATTATTTTCTGTCAGTTTCGATGGATCTATGCCTGCCAATAACAACTGCTCGCTTAGAGACTTGACTGTAATCAAATTAATTTTATACGCGGTTTCGGCTTCCTGAAATTGTTTGTCGCTTGTACTTTTACTTTCATTTAATTCGTTCTGACGACGAAATTCCAATTCCAGTTGCTTACCCTTGATTACAGCATTCAAGTACTCTTGTTGAAGCTGAATTAATCCCCGATCTTCCATAATCGCCAACTCATCACCTTTGCGAATGTGCATTCCAGGTAAAAGTTTAGTCGATTTTAAATATCCTCCCGGAGGGAATGTTACTGAAATCATATTTTGAGGTGGCACGTCTATTATTCCACTTACTTGTATCAATGAGGAGAGATCTCTTTTTTCTATAGTTCCAACTTCAATCCCTGATCTTTTCATTTGTTCTACGGTAAGCGTAGTCAGTTGAGATGGTTTTGAAGGTTCTGAATTTGACGAATTTTCTTTGTCAGCATTACAAGCCTGGAGTATTAGAAGAAATAATATTATATATGGATTTTTCATGTTTGTTTAGTTAAATTTTACCTGTTAATGATTGATAATGTATATATGCTACCCGATAATGGAGCAGAGAGTCAATATATTGAAGTTGAGTTTCAATGGATTTTACCATGAGAAGAGTCCATTGTAAATAATCTATGTCTCCGTTCCTTAACCTAAGCGAAGCATCTTCGGCAATTGTACGGGCATAATCTTTCCCTTTGGCATTGTACCAATTCAATTTATTGCTATTAGTGTTCATTCGGAGTTTTAATTCATTTAACCGGATTAACAATTGACGTTCTGTTTCATCAAAGTTTTGTTCGGCAATAGTTATTCCAATTTTAGCGGACTTTACCTCTTCGTGTACAAGGTTGCGGTATAGAGGGATTTTTAACCCTAACATGAGTCCGTCAAATCTATCTCCTTGGTCAAAGTATATTTCATTGTTACCAACTCGTTGCCAACCCTGTATTGATTGATTGAAATATCCAATGCTAAATCCTGGCCATCCTTGCGCCTGCTCAACGAGGACTCGAGCTTGATTTTGGCTGATTTCCTCCTTTAGGGATAGCAACAAAGGATGTTGTTCAATACTTGTTGTAGTATCAATCGATCCATACATAAGAACCGGATCGAAATTTTCTAAATCCGGAATATGTTTTGAGTTTAAACCGGTCAGACTATAAAATGAATCCAGGAGTTTCATATAGTTTTCCCGCTCTTCCTGTCTGGCCATAGCCCAGTCTGCACTTGCAATTCCAGCGTATGCATGCTCTGTAGAATTGAGAGAACCAGCGCGGAACTGTTGATCGCTCTTACTCGAAAAGTTAGAGAATAATGAATCTGCTTTATTCAGAAGTTCTAACTTAGTTAAAGACGCCCGAAGTTTTGAATATGTAAGCAGTACTTCTTCTTTTATTCGCTGAGTTGCATATTTATGCTGGTAAGTAGCTGATTTTATTGCAGCATTCCCAGCTTGATTTTTACGTATTGATATGAATGGAAGTTCAAAATCCTGTTCAATGACCAGTTTAGTATCATCGGAGTTGCTGTTGATTTGTCCGATTTCTCCATTCACCAGCAAAGGACCAGGATTCCACACGGATTTTTTCTGTTGTTTAAGTTTTTGAACTTCGTAGTGCTTAATCTGAACAGAGGGGTGTCTGATGGCACTATCCATTGCAACATTAACCGGAGTATTAATTGGCTCTTGTGCTATTGCCAAGCTGCTGCTTAATAGAATAATGCTAACCATCATTGCTTTTTTAGATATGTTCTTTAAAATCCAACGTTGTCTGTGGATATAAAGAATAGGGATCAGCACCAAGGTCAGGAAGGTTGCTGATACAAGTCCGCCGATTACTACGGTAGCTAAAGGTTTTTGAACTTCTGCTCCTGCACCATTGCTTAAGGCCATCGGTAAGAAGCCAAGTGATGCGACTGCTGCTGTCATTAAAACAGGACGTAAACGAACAAGTGTTCCGCGTTTTACTATTACTAATGGATCTAATTCTCCATCTTTTCTGATTCTATTGAACTCAGTAAGTAATACGATTCCGTTTAATACGGCAACTCCGAAAAGGGCTATAAATCCTATTCCGGCACTTATGCTAAATGGCAAACCTCGCATTGACAAAGCGATGATTCCTCCTATTGCAGAAAGGGGTATTGCTGTAAAAATTAATAATCCTTGTCCTAATGATCCAAAAGCAAAATATAACATGAGAAATATTAAGGCCAGAGCAATCGGAACAGCAAGTGTCAGGCGCTTCTTAGCCTCGACAAGATTTTCAAATGCTCCTCCATAGGTGATATAATAACCGGGTGGTAATTTTATTTGTGATTGAACAATTGATTCCAATTCCTTCACTACTGATTGTACATCTTTACCGCGAACATTGAAACCGACAATAATTCTTCTTTTTGCATCTTCTCGTTGAATTTGGTTAGGCCCGTCCTTGACTTCTATCTCGGCAACCTGATAGAGTGGAAGATGTAATCCTCCAGGGGTTGGTACCAGCAGGTTACGTACGTCGTCAACATCTTTTCGAAGTTCTCCGGCAAGTCGTACAACCATATCGAACCGTCGTTCACCTTCAAATACAAGTCCACTGCTTTGGCCCGCAAATGCAGCGTTTACCACTTTATTTACTTCTTCTATTGGTACTCCATATTGAGCGAGGGCCTGACGGTTATACCGAATAACAATTTGTGGCATCCCAGTCATGCTTTCAACATATAAATCCCGTGCGCCTTCAACTTTGGTTACCACTCCTCCAAGTTTAGCTGCATAGGAAGTTAATGTATCCAGATCTTCGCCGAATATTTTACAAACAACATCCTGCCTTGCTCCAGTCATAAGTTCATTAAACCGCATTTGTACAGGATATTGGAATCCGGCAGTGATTCCGGGTATCTGACTCAGTTCATTGCTCATTTTTTCAGTTAATTCATCAAAGCTTTTGGCTGATGTCCATTGTGATTTATCTTTCAGAATAACCATCATGTCGCTTGCTTCAATTGGCATCGGGTCAGTCGGGATTTCACCACTACCAATTTTGGTTACTACGTTTATTACTTCCGGAAATTTCTGTTTCAATACTCGCGCAGCTTCAGTAGTTGCTTTTATTGTAGTTTGAAGATTACTTCCTGTCATTACCCTTGTATCAACTGCCAGATCTCCCTCTTCCAGCTCAGGAATGAATTCTCCTCCCATATTCATCAATAGAACTATACTAATGATAAATGAGATAAATGTTCCAATTATTACCAGCAATGGTTTGCGAATAAAGTAATCTAATGTTCCTGAAAAGGAGTTTTCTATTTTCTCCATTAACTTATCGGAAATTGTTTTCTTATGACTCACTTTTTTTGAGAGGAAAACACTGCTTATCATAGGAATGTATGTGAGTGAAAGAATGAATGCACCCAATAATGCAAAGGCTACTGTTTGTGCCATTGGCTTGAACATTTTTCCTTCTATCCCTTCTAGCATGAATATTGGAAGGTAAACAATGAGAATAATTATCTGACCGAATACAGCACTATTCATCATACGGCCGGCCGAAGTTTGAATTTCATGGTCCATTTCCTCCTGTCCGAGTATTTTCCCTTCCCCTAGCTTTTTATTATGCATGAGCCTGTGCATCACAGCTTCAACAATAATTACAGCGCCATCAACTATCAATCCGAAATCGAGTGCCCCCAAGCTCATTAGATTCCCACTTACTCCAAATAAGTTCATCATGATAACTGCAAACAACATTGACAAGGGAATAACTGATGCTACAATAAGTCCGGCACGTAGATGACCCAGAAATAAAACAAGAATGAATACAACAATTAATGCACCTTCAAGTAAATTCTTTTCAACTGTACCGATTGCATTATTTACCATTTTTGTCCGGTCAAGAAACGGTTCTATTATCACTCCTTCTGGTAAAGATTGTTTTACTTGTTCTATCCGTTCTTTTACACTCTTAATCACTTCGGAAGAGTTTGCACCTTTTAGCATCATTACGATTCCCCCTGCAACTTCACCCTGGTCATTATATAACATTGCACCATAACGATTAGCATATCCGAAACGGACTTCAGACACGTCTTTGATCATTACCGGAATACCATTGGGCAATTGATGAACAGCAATTTTTTCAATATCTTCTATACTGTTTACTAACCCTTCTGTACGTATGAATAATACCGTTGGACCTTTTTCTATATATGCCCCCCCAGTATTCGCATTGTTTTGTGATAATGCAGTAAAAATGTCGCTGATACTAAGTCCGTAAGACTTCAGCTTTCGGGCGTCGATCGCTATTTCATATTGTTTTAGTTTTCCGCCAAAGCTTGAAATGTCGGCTACACCTTTTACTCCTAAAAGTTGTTTACGCACAATCCAATCCTGAATGGTGCGTAGTTCAGTCTCGTCTATAGACTTTTCATATCCGGGTTTTGGACGAAGTACATATTGGTAGATTTCTCCAAGGCCCGTTGTTACCGGTGCGAGTTCAGGAGTTCCAAGTCCCGCCGGAATTTGATTTTGGACTTGCTGTAATCGTTCAGTAACCTGCTGTCTGGCCCAATAGACATCAGTTTGGTCGTTGAAGACTATAGTTACTAATGAAAGTCCGAATCTTGAGAAGCTTCGAATTTCTTTTATTCCAGGTATGTTGCTGTTTACCTGTTCAATTGGATAGGTAATGAGGCGTTCCACATCAGGTGCACCCAATGCCGGAGAGATTGTTATTACTTGTACCTGATTATCGGTGATATCTGGAACCGCATCAATTGGCAAATGTTGTAATTGGTATAGTCCAATTAACATTAAAGCAATTGTCATGATTCCAATCACCAGTTTGTTCTTTATAGAGAACCTGATAATTGAATTTAACATATTCAAGAATTATATAAATGAGAAGATGGCCACAATTACTATTGTGACCGTTGATCAATAAAATGAGGGAGTCCTAATTAAATTTTAGGAGGATTCCAGATCTCAGCAAAACAAGATCTGGTGGGCAGCTCTGCAGTTGACGGTATACAAAAACTGTCAGTGCATTGTGAAAAATGCGGGTGCTGATCAGTATGTGTCTTTCGGGTATAAACTTTTAAATAATCTACATGCTGAGAGCATTCATGGTTTTTAAATGGCAACTGAATGTCTCGGCCATAGTCATGATCAACTTTTAAGGGGTCAAAAAAATGCATCTGTAAAAATTCAGAAAGCGTCATATTCTCATCCTCAGCCTGGTGTTCGCTATAATGGCTGAATAATACCGGCAATTTAGCCAACTGATAGAATTCAGTTCCGGTTGCCAGAAATGCCAACAGTAAAATATATCCAATAACTTTCTTCACGTGTGATGCGAATATAAGCTCATTTCAGGTAATTACATGTAGCTTTTGTTGCTGAACCGGATTTTAATAATCATTAATAGAATGCAAGTTGCAGATAATTAAATACTTGACAATTTCTTGTTTTTCATTATTTCTTGCCGAACGATTACTTCCCAGTCACTAAAAAGCGTCATCTTTTGACCGCCTCATCTCTTTTTTTACGAATTTTGAGGCATGCAACGACCAATTCGCGTGCTTATAGCCAAGGTGGGCCTGGATGGTCACGACCGTGGTGCTAAAGTGATTGCTTCCTTCCTTCGTGATGCCGGAATGGAAGTGATTTATACCGGTTTACGTCAGACACCGGAAATGGTGGTGAACGCTGCTCTTCAGGAAGATGTGGATGCAATCGGTGTGAGCATTCTGAGTGGTGCTCATATGACTGTTTTCCCCCGAATCCTGACGCTGATGAAGGAGAAGAATCTGGATGATATATTACTTACCGGCGGCGGAATAATTCCCGATGAGGATATGAAGAAGCTGGAAGCAATGGGCTGTGGTAAACTGTTTCCTCCGGGAACGGATACCTCTGATATCATCTCCTACATGACGGAGGAAGTAAAACGTTTAAAGAAAATCTGAATTGAATCTCTGGTCACTAAAAATTCCGGAACCCAAAAATTATAATCATGTCGTATTCCAATATTCTCTATAGCGTAGAAAATGCTATTTGTACGATTACCATTAATCGTCCTGATAAACTTAATGCTCTTAACAAGGATACCATCGCCGAAGTGGGACAAGCAATTGCCGCTGCTCAGCATGATTCAGCAGTGAAGGGAATTATCCTCACAGGTTCCGGACAAAAAGCATTTATCGCGGGAGCAGATATCAGCGAGTTTTCATCTTTTAACCTTGCTCAGGGAATGGAGTTGAGTGCGCACGGCCATCATGTTTTTAATTCAGTAGAGAATTGTCCGAAGCCTGTAATTGCTGCCGTGAACGGTTTTGCATTGGGCGGAGGATGTGAGCTGGCGATGGCATGTCATATGCGAGTTGCGGCGGAGAATGCGCGTTTCGGTCAGCCGGAAGTGAAGCTCGGATTGATTCCGGGTTATGGAGGAACGCAACGTCTGCCACAGCTGATTGGTAAAAGCAAGGCGATTGAGTTATTGATGACAGCTGATATGCTGGATGCACAGGAAGCTTACCGTTTAGGGTTGGTGAACTATGTTGTTCCTGCAGATCAATTGATGGATAAATGTCGCGAGATACTTCAGAAGATTGCAGTACAGGCTCCGGTGGCGATTGCTGAAATTGTTCGTACAGTGAATGCGCATTACGATAAAACCCGTGACGGTTTCCGTGAGGAAGTAGAACGATTTGGTGCTTGTTTTACCACCGAAGATTTTAAAGAAGGCACCGATGCGTTTCTGAATAAGCGCAAGGCTGAATTTAAAGGCCGCTGATTCACCGTAGATGTTGATTTATTGATCTGACTGATTCAACAGTTGGAGGTCGATTAACTTTTTATTTCTGACGTGAAATTGATGGATAGTATTCTTCGCAGTTTCTGCTGCACATCTTCACAATACACAAATCTTAAAGTTAGTTGGAGAGTAAGTACTTCTTTATGTTCAGATCACGCTGCAATCGAGTAAAAACTTATTCTACTACTAAATGATATTGAAATGAAAGTGACAGTTGGCGTATTGGTAAAAGGAAAGGTGCAGGGAGTCTATTATCGTCAGTCGACGAAGGAACAGGCATTACAACTCGGCGTAAAGGGATATGTGCAGAATCAACAGGATGGAAGTGTATACCTCGTAGCTCAGGGTTCGGAGGAGCAGGTGTACAATTTAATCAACTGGTGTAAACGTGGACCGCTGTTGGCCCGAGTAGATGCTGTTATTCCAGAAACACTCAGTGAAGCACCGGAGTTTCACAATTTTGAAATCAGAAAATAGATTTCATTTTTTCGCAATCAATTGACCGTATGCAGATACTTTACCAGAGAACGTTTTGCCAACGGTAGTAATGTATCTTCCAGCGGTAAGGTAAGTGGAGATTCAATCACATATGTTGCAGGGTTGGGTAAATTGCGGTTATAGTGCAGCAAATCGTGTTTGATGTTTTCATACGTATTTCGCAATGTGTTTTCAAAACTCGTCACAAACTGTATTCCGATGGCCCTGTAGCGTTCAGTCGATTGATCGAAGATGGTAATCTGATATTCATACACGGTTGTCTCGGGAATTTCTCCGTTGCGAATGAAAATATATCCGGCATCTGTATGCAATGGTACGATTCCAACCGGGTAGATACTTAACTTTGATTCGATCAGATCGTAAATCTTTTTTCCCTCTGCAATATGCATTTCAAATTGAGGAATACTGAAGGCAATGATGTTCTCTATTTCTTTCATCAGCTGATCATCATTGCAAAGTTTCTCGTAAACAAGTTTGAAATGCTGGAAATCTGCCTGCGATAATTTCTCCGGAAACGCATCATAGAGATTTTTTTTCTGATCGCGTAACGATACCACATTACGGTAATGTTGCACCAACTCGCTGAGAGCAGGATATAAACGCGTTTCTTCAAACTTCTCACTTACCTGCTGCAGATAAGCCAACAACAAATATTTTTTATACTCGAAATCGATGTGTTGTTCGGTAATCCAGTTGTCACTGAGTTTCTTTTCCATAACAATCAAATTCAATTTATCGGTTACATTACTCGAAGAACGGAAGTTGAGCAGAGATTCGTACACTAAGTTCTGAACTTCTGCCGGTTTTGTCAAACTTCAGGTTGCTTCCGTTGGCTCCCTTTCCAACCATGAATATCGTTCAGATGGCCGAAATGTTTCAACAGAAACGTGTTGAATATTACAGAAATACATGGTGATCTACCCGCCTCAACTCCCTAATTTAGACGATTCAAAGATCTCTATGAAGCGTTTATTCATCCTCCTGATTCCGGTATGCCTGGCTGCCGTTTCCTGTGTGCCTTCGCGCATGCATAATGAGTTAAAAGCGAAAAAGGCTGCCTGCGAAAAAGAAAACGAAGAGCTGAAAGCTGCTAATCTTCAATTAAATACGCGTCAGGCGGAGTTGTCGGCGATGGTGGAGGACCTGAAAGCACAGGTGGCTGGTCTGAAGGCAGATACTGCGACATGTGGTTCGAAGGTTCGGAGTTTACAGGATACTTACGATAAGCTCAATGCGACTTACCAGCAATTGGTGAAGGATGGTCCTGCCTCCGCGGCTAATTCAGAAGCAACCCGCAAACTGATACGTGATCTGCAGAAAACACAGGAGGAGTTGCAGAAACGCGAAGATGAACTAACGAAGAAGGCCAAGGCGCTGGCAGAGAAAGAAGCGGCATTAGGCACGGTTAGTGCGGAGTTGTCGGAGAAAAATCAACGTTTAGCTGAGTTAGAGCAGATGCTCGCTGCGAAGGATTCTGCTGTGAATGCGTTGAGGAATTCGGTGGCCAATGCGCTGTTGGGGTATAAAGATAAAGGTCTCACAGTGGAGATGAAGAACGGGAAAGTTTATGTGATGATGGAGGAGCGTTTGTTGTTTGCTACGGGAAGTACGGTGGTGGATCCTAAAGGTGTGGAGGCGATTCGTGATTTGGGAAAAGTGCTTGAGAAGAATGGCGATATTAATATCCTCATTGAAGGACATACCGATAATGTACCGATGAATGGAAGCGGGGAGATTAAAGATAACTGGGATCTCAGTGTGATGCGTGCTACTTCGGTGGTGAAAATTTTGATGGCGAACAGTAAAATTAATCCGATACGATTGACGGCTGCCGGACGTGGAGAGTTCATGCCGGTCGATAAAGCAAATACCGCAGACGCACGTCGTAAAAACCGTCGCATAGAAGTGATTCTTACTCCGAAACTGGATGAAATTCTGAAGTTACTTGAGACGCATTAAACTTCTTTTTTTCTTATTGATATTCTCGTTGCCGATATTGGCTGGCGGGGAGGAGGATGCTTTTGTGCATGGCTTCAGGGATTACCGTAACTTTCTCTATATTTTTGAGAACGGTGTGCCCCGAATTCTTGAACAGCAGCAGGTGCGTAGTTTTAAAGCCAAAGGAAGCATAATTGCATATGCCAATAATGCGAATGATCTGATGGTGTATTATAAGGGAGAGAAGACAAAGCTGGGTGATATGACTGCCACGAGTTATGAAGTAATGCAGTCGTACATGTATTGTCAGCGCGATTTACTGTTGAAGGTGTTTGATAAAGGGAATGTCACGCCGCTCACCTATTTTTTACGCGACTTTAAAGCCAGTGATAGCCTGATCGCCTATCGTGATAAGAACATTGATATTTTGCGGGTGTATGCTTACGGTTCAGTGCATGATCTGGAGATTACATTAACCGGTGCGCTCGGTGATTATAAAGTCGGTGAAAATACAGTGGCGTATGTCAACAACACCGGATTTTTTAAATTCTATTATCAGGATCATATCTATGATCTCGATAATATTGCTCCTGTTTCCTTCGAAGCCGGTGGTGATCTGATTGCCTATGTGGATGGTTTGTATAATTACCTGAAAGTGTTTTACAATGGTAAGATATTAGTGCTCGATAAATTTCAGCCCATCTCCTATAAAGCCGGTGTTCAGGTGGTGGCCTATGTGGCAGATGATAATTCATTTAAGGTTTTTGCAGCAGGTAAACTCCTGAAGATAGAAGCATATCCACCGGATTTCTATGTGGTGCGCGATCGTACAGTTTTGTTTCATTTCAATAACCGGCTCATGGTAATGCTGGATGGTGTCCGCTATGAACTGGATGAATTTATGCCACAATCCTATCAGTTGAGCGAGAACAATGTGGCATGGACCGATCCATCAGGACGCCTTCATATCTTCACGAATGGTAAATCCTATGAGGTAACCATGGAAGCCATTACCGGCTATGAGCTGAATGGCAATGCACTTAAGTATGATCTCCCGGATGGCACTTCCCGCATCTGGTACAAAGGAAAAATCTACGGAAATAATTAGACCCTATGAAACTACGTATATTCATTACCGTTAGTCTGCTGTTTTTTACTTTTTCATCGCACGCGCAAAGTGTGTTCATTCCCCTGAGCAATCAGCAGGAACAGGTTTTTCAACGTGAACTGAACCATGTAGGGAATGGTATACATACATCTATAAAACCGTTTATGCATCGCGACGTGACCGATGCGTATTCGTTTTTGCAGGACACGCTACAACCCGAAGACCGTGCGGAATACGACTATGGAACTTATTATGATTCACTAGTACTTGTGCCGGTAAATCCGAATAAAAAATTCAATCATACATTCACCGGAAGAAAAATATTCAGCGAACATTTATTGCAGGTAGAAGGACGTGATTACAGGATTTATCTCGATCCGGTATTTGAATTTGCAGCCGGGTTGGATCAGGGCAGTGATAGTTCGTTTAATTACAATACTCGCGGTGTATGGGTCAATGGTTCTGTTGGAAAACGATTCGGCTACAATGCGACTTTTTATGAGAACTTAAGCCTCTTTCCAACCTATCTCGACTCTGCAGTACGTGATACTCGGGTAGTTCCCGGACAAGGACGTGTAAAACGCTTTGGTTCATCCAATTTCGATTATGCTTTCGCTACAGGCTCGATCAATTATCAATTGAACAGACATTTTACTTTTGAATTCGGACAGGATAAAAATTTCATTGGTGATGGCTATCGTTCACTCTTACTTTCCGACAATGCATTCCATTATCCGTATGTAAAAATTGTTACGGATATCTGGAAAATCCGCTACATGAATCTCTTTACTGAGATGCGTGATCTGACACGTATTGATAACAATGATGAAGCACCTTTTCTCCGAAAGTATACCTCTATTCATTACCTGGATGTGAACATAGGAAAACATGCAAGTGTAGGCATTTTTGAAGCAGTGGTATGGCACGCCGATTCGCTTACCGGTGCACGAGGATTTGATCTTGGATATATGAATCCGTTTGTATTTCTAAGACCAGTTGAATTCAGCATCGGATCTCCTGATAATGTATTGCTCGGCTTGAACGCTAAAATCAGTCTCAACAGTAAAAACCTATTGTATGGACAATTGATGCTCGACGAGTTTCTGCTGGCCAATGTGAAATCCGGTAAAGGCTGGTGGGCCAATAAACAGGGAATACAAGCCGGCTTTAAGAGTTTCGATGTGTTTGGTGTAAAGAATCTCTATCTCCAGGGAGAGATCAACTATGTGCGGCCTTATACCTATCAACACCGCGAAGGTCTTGGTAGTTATTCTCATCACCGTGCACCTCTGGCACATCCTCTGGGAGCTAATTTCATTGAAGCCGTTGGTATAGTTCGTTATAATTACAAACGCTGGCATGCAGATCTGCGACTTAGTTATGCGGAAGTTGGCTACGATACATCTGACAGTAACTGGGGGCAAAATGTTTTCCTGAGTTATAATACACGTGAGCAGGATTTCGATAACAAAGTAGGGCAAGGACTCAACACCAAAATAATATGGGCGGAACTAAACATCAATTATCTGATTAATCCCAACTATCGGATGAATGGTTTTTTCAATATAGGAATGCGCCGATTTGAGCAGCCTACAAAAACTACCTCCACTGTGCTCATACAAGCCGGTATCCGTACCAACCTCTTCAACCGTTATTACGACTTCTAGCGGTTTGCCGTTAAATCAGTTTAAGCTTCTGTTGTCATAACATTAAATGAAGATCAGCTGGAGGTTATAAATATCCCCTTTTTAGAGGATAGAATTAACTTGACTTGTATTGGGTAGATGTTCTAGTTTTGCCTTGTCATTAGACGGAAAAATTCATCTTCAGAAATTGATTGATGAATTCGCCTCCTTCCCTAATGAAAATTGACCATTCACCATAAAGTTCATCAACCAACCACTCCTTCAATTACTTTTGCTTCAAAGTCTTTCTATGTTAAACATCACACTTGCTTGTATTACTGCTTTCATCATCACCTTTATGGCGATCCCATCGATCATTCGGGTGTCTGTGATCAAGAATCTATTTGATGAACCCACCGAACGTAAAGCACACGCTTCCAGCATCCCTACCCTTGGTGGTCTCGCTATTTTTGCCGGAGTAGTCTTCTCGTATACCTTTTGGACAACCGGACTGGAAAGTAGCTCTATTCAGTACATTATAGCCTCTATCATCGTTATGTTCTTTATCGGCATCAAGGATGATATTGTAGAGTTGACAGCTCATAAAAAGCTTTACGGACAGTTATTTGCCTCTCTGATCCTGGTTTTCTTTGCTGATATCCGTGTAACCAGTCTTTATGGTATCCTTGGGATGTATGATATCCCTTACTGGTTAAGTGTAGTAGTAACCATCTTCACGATCCTTACCATCATCAATGCTTACAACCTGATCGACGGTATTGACGGTCTGGCCGGAGGTATCGGTGCCATTGCTTCATTCACCTTCGGATTATGGTTCTATAACTATGGGGAGATTGGTTTATGCATCCTCGCATTCTCCTTATTCAGCTCATTGTTAGGCTTTTTAGTATACAACTTCTCTCCTGCCAATATCTTCATGGGAGATACCGGTTCGTTGATTGTTGGGTTGATCCTCTCTATCCTTTGCATCAATTTCGTAGAGATGAGCTTCCTTTCTCTTCCCTACGCATTCCCTTTCAGATCCAGTCCTGCCATGGCCATTGCGATTCTGATCATTCCATTGGCTGATACCTTGCGCATCTTCATCATTCGCCTGATGAATGGAAAATCTCCCTTCCAGGCCGACCGCAACCATATCCACCATCAACTGCTTGATTTGGGACTTACTCACCGTGAGGCAGCCTTGACTTTGTACCTGGTAAATATCGGTTTCATCCTTACAGCATTGGTTCTCAGAAACATATCCAGCCTCCTGCTTTTAAATGTTCTGGTAGGAATGGGCGTGGTTTTCAGTATGGTTCCATATGCTCTGAAAACGCTCAAGGCGAAAGGCGTAATTATGAAAGTTGCTGAATAAAGTATCTTCACCCAACTTTCACCTCAATTCACCCTAACTTTTTAACTTTGTCGATCCCGGGCAATAAATCGGCCCTATCGGCATTTTATTGTTTATGGGTAAGAAAATCCGTCTAATTCTGCTCATTCCGGGAAAACGACTCTGTTAAAGGGCCATCCTGCTCGTAAATCAACGAGTTATCAAGATGGAAGCCTTTAAAAGTCATGAAAGATTCAAGGAAAACTACCCTGACTTTCAATTAGTTTTAACCGATCTTAAACATGTATGTACCCTTCATACATCTAAGACCCAGCAAAGCAAGAATGAAATCAACTCGCATATTCCCCTTCATAGCCATACTCGGACTAATACTTGCCGGTTTTCAATCAGTAAATGCCCAGGATAACCGGGAGATTACCCCTGCCGGAACAGGAGTAGAAGAAACCTATGATCCGATTATCGCGATGTTAGACAGTCTGGTAACGCTTACACACGTTGTGCGCTACAACCAGCTGGACGCAAATTGTTTTGATCCGAATGCCGTTGTTCCGGGTTCAATTCCACGTTTTTCAGATCAGGAATACACCGAGCGCATCAATGCCATTCACTCACCGATTCCGCTCTCGTACAACGAACATGTAAAAGGATTCATTGATCTCTATGCCAACCGCAAACGTGGACTCACACAACGCGCAATGGGATTATCGAATTTGTATTTCCCATTATTTGAGCAGATTCTTGATCAGGAAGGATTGCCACTGGAGTTCAAGTATCTTTCTATTGTAGAGTCAGCCTTGAATCCAATTGCCGTTTCACGAGTAGGTGCTACCGGTTTATGGCAGTTCATGTACACCACCGGCATCATCTATGATCTCAAGGTGACCAGTTATACGGATGATCGTCGTGACCCTGTGAAAGCAACGCATGCAGCCTGCCAGTACTTCAAGGATATGTACCGTATTTACGGCGACTGGTTGCTGGTAATTGCAGCTTACAATTGCGGAGCCGGCAATGTGAATCGTGCCATCAAGCGTTCGGGCGGGAAAACCAACTTCTGGGAACTCATGCCTTATTTACCGGCGGAAACACGCGGATATGTTCCTGCCTTCATCGCTGTTACTTATGTGATGAATTATTCCCGCGAGCATAATCTCTATCCGATTTCTCCGGCCTATTCTTACTTCGAGGTTGACACGGTTACTGTTGATCGTCCGGTGAATTTCAATGTACTTGCCCGTACCCTCGATTTACCGGTAGATGTGATCTCCTACCTGAATCCAATCTACAAGCGTGGAGTAATTCCTGATGTAGGTGATAATTATGTGTTGAGATTGCCCACCAATAAAATGGCGCAATACCTCGCCAGTCAGGACGATATTTTCACAGCTTCCATTCCTCCTGCACGTCCGGTAGCTCCTGTACACAGCCGTTACCGCGACCGCGATGATGATGAGAGAGAGTCTGCTGTAACTGCTTCGGCAGATGGAGGTACAGTTAAATATGAAACAGTTACCAAAAGGGTAAAAAAATCCCATACGGTACGTCGGGGTGAAAATCTCGGAGTGGTTGCCAAAAGGTACGACATGACCGTTGCGGAAGTGAAAAAGCTCAACCGTTTAAAGTCAAGTACATTACGTAGTGGCCAGCGGTTAAGCGTTTATGCGTATGTAAAGACCAAGGTACCGGTTAAAGTAAGCCCGGCCGAGAACAATGTTGCCCGCAAAGACACGAATTCCAAGGATACCTCCAGTCTCACGGCCGAACAGGTTTCCGGAAAGGATTCCGGTGCCCAGGTAACCACCGCACAAGCCGGAAATGACCAGTCTTCACAGGACGAAAGTGCCTCCCCCAAGCCAAAATTCATCTATCACGTAGTTCAACCTGGTGATACTTTATGGAATATTGCCAAACGTTACGAAGGTGTTACTGTTGAAATGATTAAGGATATCAACAACTTACGTAACGCCACCCTGAAACCGGGCACCAAACTGAAGGTAATCGTTAACGGTTAATCCAAAATTTCTCTTTTTTCAAAGTAGAAATTTCTTAAATTTGCACCGCCAAGTTAGGATTGACCGATGGTGTAACTGGCAACACATCTGATTTTGATTCAGAAAAGTCCAGGTTCGAGCCCTGGTCGGTCAACCATATTGATAAGGGAGGATGATTATTCATCTTCCCTTTCGTATTTTATGTAACTGGGCGAGAAGCGGTGCCCTGAGCACTTAAACTTACAAAACAAATAGCCGAAGGGCGGTGCCCCGATCGCCAATAAAGAGAAAAATAAATAGCAGAGGGGT
>JAGOJO010000040.1 GCA_017995075.1 Bacteroidia bacterium
GATTGGCATCAGTAACAGTTACTGTATAAGTACCGGCTGCTACTCCTGATAAATCCTGAGTACTCGCTCCACTACTCCAGTTATAAGTATATCCTGCCGTGCCGCCACTTACTGTTAAATCGATTGCACCTGTTGATCCTCCATTACATGCAACGTTGGTTACTGATGTAGAAAGATTCAATGCAGTTGGTTCTGTAATGATCGCGTTTGTTGTTGCCGTGCAAAGATTGGCATCAGTAACAGTGACTGTATAAGTACCGGCTACTACTCCTGATAAATCCTGTGAACTTGCACCACTACTCCAGCTATAAGTATATCCTGCTGTGCCACCACTAACAGTTAAATCGATTGCACCTGTTGATCCTCCATTACACGCAACGTTGGTTACTGATGTAGAAAGATTCAATGCAGTTGGTTCTGTAACTATCGCACTGGTAGTTGCAGTACAGAGGTTGGCATCGGTAACAGTTACTGTATAGGTGCCGGCCAGTATATTGGTTAAATCTTCGTTGGTACTTCCATTACTCCAGAGATATGTAAATCCTGCAGTACCGCCTGAAACAGTAAGATCAACAGAACCAGTAGCCGTACCAAAACAGGATGCAGGGAGAGTACTTATCCCTAAACTTAGAGTTGGGGGTTCAGCAATCGTAAAGTTGTCTTCGATGGTACAACCATCAATATCGGTTACAGTCACTGTATAAACACCGGCCACAAACCCAACAAGGTCTTCAGTTACATCTCCGCTACTCCACAAATAATTAAAACCCGGATTACCATTTGTAACAGTAAGATCTATTGCGCCTGTATTTAATCCTCCACAATCTACATCAGTTACAGATGCCGACAAACTCATCACGACAACCTCAGGAACAGTAAACTGCGCTTGTGCTGTACAGCCGTTATTATCCGTAACAGTAATCGTATAATCTCCAGCAACAACACCTGTAAGATCTTCCGCCGATGCACCGCTGTTCCATTGATAAGAATAATTGGGAACACTACCGGCAACTGAGAGATTCACCTCACCTTCGCCAACACCACCGCATCCGTCAGAAACAATATTATCGAGATTGATTAAAATTCCAGAAGGTTCAGTCAATGTAACAGAACCTGTTTGCACATCTCCAATATCATCTGTCACGGTAACCGTATAAGTACCGGCAGGAACACCCGACAAATCCTGACTCACTGCACCGGTAGACCAGATATAAGTATAAGGAGCTACACCATCTGCAGGTTCAAGATCAATAACACCGTCTGAAGCGCCTGTACATGACACATTAAATCCGTTGTAATCGGAAAGTGTAAATGTCAGGTTGATGACAAGTGAATTATTTGTTGTAGATCTCTTCGGAGTTTGTTGATTCCCTCCGGCCATCGCGTTTATTGAAAACAACAAAAGCCCAAACATAATCAGGCTTCTGCTCCAATAGAACAAATTCGTTTTTTTCCGCATCATCGCGTTTTGAAATTCCGAGACCACAGTCTCTTACCCAGAATACAAAGTTACGAAAAAGAACTCGATTTACCTCTAAGCAAGGAGGGTTTGCACCCATGCCGGGAAAAGGCCGATTACGAGTGATAACAACCCGGCAGCTACCAATAAAATCACATGATTGGGGCTTAAAACAGACTGCCCGGCACCATCATCCTTAAACATCGCATAAATCACCTTAAAATAATAATATACGCCAATCAGAGAAGATAAGATGGCAATCAGCACCAGCCAACCGAATCCGGCGGTAAATGCTCCATAAAACAGGTAATATTTAGCGAAAAAGCCAGCAACAGGCGGAATCCCTGCCAGCGAAAACATGATCATACTGAGAAAAATTCCGACTACCGGCTGACGACGTCCCAATCCATTCAGGACTGAAATCTGCTCATCACCCGCCTTGCTCATTCCGTTCAATACTGCAAAAGCACCCAGGCTACCAAGACTATAAACTCCTGCATACAACAAAATTGCACCTGCAGAAACCTCGTTCATTGCCACGATTGCCATCAACATATAACCGGCGTGTGCGATTGAAGAGTACGCCAACATACGCTTCATACTCGTCTGGTATACCGCCAATATATTTCCTGCCAACATAGTTAATCCAGAGAGGATCGCCAGGAGAAACACCCATGTATCCTGCATTGAACTGAAGCAAGTAGAGAAGAGACGATAGAATGCCGCAAATGCAGCTGTTTTCACCACAGTTGCCATGAACGCTGTAATCAGTGTTGGAGCACCTTCATACACATCCGGTGCCCAAAAATGGAACGGAGCCGCTGAAACTTTGAATAATAAGCCAACCAGAATCAGCAGAACTCCAGCCTGAACAAACAAAGGATGTTCAACACCAGTGGACAGTTTCACCGCAATCTGATCGAGGTTGAATGAACCACAGGCACCATAAATCAATGCAATTCCGAAAAGCAGAAAACCAGTAGCGAACGCACCCATCAGTAAATACTTCAGGCCGGCCTCATTTGAACGCAACTCCCGTTTGTTGGAAGAAGCAAGTACATATAAACTGATGGAAAGGATCTCCAGACCAATAAAGAACATAGTCAGGTTGGCAAATGAAATCATGGCTATTGCCCCTGCCAGCGCAAAAAGAATTAGTGCAGCATGTTCAGACCGACTCGATTCAGAAATGAAATATCCGCCACCAATAATCAGCCACAGCAAGGTGATGGAAATGATCAGTCCGGAAAATGCCAATGCATAATTATTGAAATAGGCCATGTCGTTATAGTAACTCAGATCGGTTCCCCAATCGAGCACCACAGTAACCAGGGCAGCAATTAATCCTAATGCTACGAGCGGCATGAGCAGCTTCCGGAAACGAAGCACCTCCGCCATCATAGCGACAACACCGAGCAGCGATATAATGATTAAGGCCTTCATTTTAGTAGATATCTTGAATGTTAAGCAGCACTTCCTCGATAGCAGGTTGTGCAACGTTTAATATAGGTTTCGGGTAAATACCGGCAGCGATAATAAAGAATGCCACAGCAATCAATACGATCTTTTCACTGCTTGCCAATCCGGTAAATTCAACACTGCGCGGATGAGGTTCTCCCAGCATTACTTTCTGATAGGAACGCAACATATAAACTGCACCCAGAATGACTGTTAAACCGCAAACGGCCGCCATCCAGGCACTGTATTGATATACTCCATTGAGCAATAAAAACTCTCCTACGAATCCATTCGTTAATGGCAGTGCTACTGCTCCCAGCAACACAATCATAAACAGAATCGTAAAGAGCGGGTTATTATTGGCAAATCCACCGAGGGAAGCCATTTCCCGGGTTTTCATTCTGCGCTCGATAATATCAGCGATGAAGAACAATCCAACTGCATTCACACCATGTGCGAGCATCTGCACCATTGCACCCTGCAATCCCTGTAAATTCAAGCTGAACACCCCGGCAGTAATGAGTCCGACGTGAGCGATCGACGAATAAGCGATCAGTCGTTTGAAATCTTTTTGTACAAGGGCCAGGCAGGAAGCATAGACGATACTAATAGCACATAATACCATAGCCGTTTCACCCCACTGTGCGATTCCATCCGGTAAGATGGGCAACATCCAGCGTATGATTCCATAGATACCCATTTTGAGCATGATTCCACTCAGCAACATCGTTCCCTGAGCTGGTGCATCGGTATAAGTATCAGGTTGCCATGTGTGTAATGGGAAAATAGGAATTTTGATAGCAAAGGCCAGGAAGAATGCCCAAAAGAGCCATCCTTGCATATCAGGACTCACGGCAGTATTATACAACACTGCAATGTCGAAACTATGCGCTCCGGGAGTTTGTAAGTAGAGTGCTATTAATCCGAACAGCATCAACAAAGAGCCGGTGAGCGTGTAGATGAAGAACTTTAGTGTGATTCGTACACGATCTGCTCCACCCCATAATAGGCAGATAAACCAAATCGGAATGAGGGCCAGCTCCCAGAAAATGTAGAACAGGAATCCATCGAGTGCTGCGAAGACGCCGATAAGTGCGAACTGCATAAACAGGATCAACCCATAAAATGCAGAAGCATTATTGTAATTGTTACGGAAAGAAGAAAGAATGATCAGCGGCGTCAACACATTTGTTAATGCTACCAACAAAATACTGATACCATCCAATCCAAGTTTGAAGGAGATCCCCAGCGCAGGAATCCAATCGTAATGAACGAGAAACTGATCAGGAATATCATTGCTGAAGAGTGTAAAAAGGTAAGCCGTCACACCCAGCTGGATAAGCGAGGAGATCAGCGCATACATCTTCACTGATTCACGACGCAGGAAGAATGTTCCGGTCGCGGCCAGCAGCGGGAAGAAGAGAAGAATCAGAGTAAGCATACCGGCCATTATACTATCAGGGTGAATAAGAGAATGAGAATAATTCCGATGGCCATACTGAAGATATAACCACCGATGTTTCCGGTTTGACTGTACCGCAGCAATCCACTAAATCCGTTGAGTGCTTTGCCGGTACCGTTCACCAGTCCGTCGATTAGTCCACCTTCAATATACTTATAAGCAAAGGCCGAGATGGCATCTAACGGTTTTGTGATCACTGCATGATACAGCTCATCTACATAATATTTGTTGGTAAGAATTCTTGGCATACCTGCTGGAATTGCATCGTCTTCTTCCGGCAAGGTTTGATTCTTTACATACGTGTTTTTAGTGAGTATATAAATCAACACGAGAATGGCGACTGAAGATCCAATCAAGATATATTCAAAAGTGTGAGAGGCGTGATGGGCATTTGCTTTCCAGATTACCGGTGCAAGGAACTCACTGAATAAGTGCGGAGCATGGAATATTTCAGGCATTCCCAGGAATCCGCCTAGCGTTGACAATACAGCAAGGACAATCAACGGGAAAGTCATGCTTACAGGTGATTCATGGAGATGAGTTCGCTGATGTTCCGTACCGCGGAAATCGCCAAAAAACACCAACCAATACAGCCGGAACATATAAACGGCGGTTAATACACTCGTTATTGACAACAGTGTGAACATCGGCAACGAGCTGCTATAAGTCGCGGCCAGAATTTCATCTTTAGAGAAGAAGCCTGCAAATGGAGGAATACCGGCAATAGCCAACGTACCAATCAGGAAAGTAGCATGCGTTACCGGCAGTTTACCTTTGAGTCCACCCATACGACGAATATCCTGTTCACCACTCATTGCATGAATAACCGAACCCGCGCCGAGGAAGAGCAATGCTTTGAAGAATGCATGCGTAACCACGTGGAATAAGGCAGTATCGTAAGCTCCTACCCCAAGTGCAACAAACATATATCCCAGCTGACTCACGGTTGAATAAGCCAGTACTTTTTTAATATCGTTTTGTTTGAGTCCGATGGTTGCTGCAAAGAAGGCTGTCGCTAATCCGATTATCGCGACTACATCAGAGGCAACCGGCGCCAGAGCAAACAATACATTTGATCGAACTACCATGTAAATACCGGCAGTCACCATCGTTGCAGCGTGGATCAAGGCAGAAACCGGAGTCGGACCAGCCATCGCATCCGGCAGCCAGGTATAAAGCGGAATCTGCGCACTTTTTCCCATTGCACCAATAAAGAGCAACAGACAGATCGCAGTGATTGCAGGATTATTTGATCCAAATCCTTTCGCTGCTTCAAACACTTCTTTAAAACTCACACTTCCGAAAGTGATATAGATAAGAAATACGCCAAGCAGGAAGCCAAGATCACCAATGCGGTTCATGATAAAGGCTTTCTTCGCAGCATTGCTGTAATCGTTGTTTTTAAACCAGAATCCGATGAGCAGATAAGAACATAATCCTACGCCCTCCCATCCGGCAAACATCACAATGTAGTTAGAGCCCATTACGAGCAACAACATGAAAAATATAAAGAGATTGAGATAAGCAAAGAAGCGTGGATGATCAGGTTCATGGTGCATATACCCGATCGAGTAAATATGAATCAATGTACCAACTCCTGTAACTACCAGCAGCATTATTGCAGATAAACGATCTAGTAAAAAGGAGAAATCAATTTTCAGGTCACCAACAGAAATCCAATCGAACAAAACGAGTCTTTCCGGTACAGCAGTTTCATTACTCACCTCCATAAACACTCCCAACGAGAGAAGGAAGGACAGGAACACAGCCGCACTGGCAATACCTCCACTGAGGCTGACAGGAAGACGCTTGTTCAGGATACCGATCAGGATAAATCCGAGGAGCGGCAGAACAGGAATAAGCCAGGCTAACTGATGCATATTATTTTCGTGTAGAAGTGCTTACCACTTCAATTTGTTAAGTTCGTTGATATCGACTGAGCGGATATTATTATAGATCATCACCAGGATGGCCAATCCAACAGCAACTTCCGCTGCAGCAACCGCCATAATGAAGAAGACCATGACTTGTCCGCCTGCATCTCCATGCAAAGTAGAGAAAGCTGTGAGCAACAGATTCACTGCATTCAGCATTAACTCGATGCACATAAAGACGATAATCGCATTGCGGCGAAACAATACTCCCATCACACCAATCGTAAAGAGGATTGAGGCTAATCCGAGGTAGTATTCAACAGGTACGTTGTTCAACATCGATTCGGGTGATTAGAGGTTATTCAATATTCTTTTTTCCCAACATTACCGCTCCTACCATAGCTGCAAGCAACAGGATAGAGGTGATTTCGAAAGGAAGTACATACTCTCCATACAAGGCTTTACCCAGGTTAGAGACGGTTCCTATCTGATTGTTGGCTGTATTCGTTGGTAATTGTCCGCCTGTTTCGGTAACTGTGCTCACCATTACCAGTAATAGAGTTCCTGCCACAATGGTAGCGGCTGCTTTGACGAGATTCGGCTTATGCGGCTCTGACTCTTTATTCATATTGATGAACATGAGTGTAAAGAGGAAGAGTACCATGATAGCTCCGGCATACACGATGATGTGAACGGCGAAGAGGAATTGAGCATTCAGCAGGAGGTAATGTCCGCCAATAGTGAAAAAGCAAAAAATCAGGTACAATACACTATGTACCGGCTTACGCGAAAGCACCACCATCAGCGCACTGAACACTGACAGGGTAGAGAGAATCAAGAAGGGTAAACTTGGATTCAAGATAATGGCTGTTGAACGGGTGGCGAAATTAATACATTATGAGGCATCACAAAAGAAACTCAGGGTTTCCTGTGGGCATTCGATCGTTGAGAGATATCAATACGGGTATCTGCGGTAGCACCTTCGACCAGTTTATCCTTGCCAAAGATGAAGTTTGTCCGCACCATATCAGCAGGCACTATCCTGTCTGTCAGGAAGATGGCTTCTTTCGGGCAGGCTTCTTCGCAGAGACCGCAGTAAATACAACGGAGCATATTTATTTCATACACGGCGGCATATTTTTCTTCACGGTACAGGTGCTCCTCCCCCTTTTTCCGCTCAGCAGCTGTCATGGTAATAGCTTCTGCCGGACAAGCAACGGCACAGAGTCCGCAGGCGGTACAGTTTTCGCGCCCCTGCTCGTCCCTTTTCAGAACATGCCAGCCGCGATATACTCCAGCCATTTCACGGGTTTGCTCGGGATATTTCACCGTCACCTTTTTTCTAAAGAAGTGACGAATGGTAATAGACAATCCACTGAGGATTGCAGGCAGATACATTTTTTCCAGAAATGTCATCTGCTTATTAACCACGACTTCTGACCTGTTAGTGAGTTGCATGAGTGATTCTATGTTATACTTCTATTTTTTCTTTTGAAATTTTCTCCAGGGAGATTTCAGACTTACCTCACCATTGGGCAGTAAATAATAAATCATTTCCCTGAACTCGAAAGCCAAAGGTATATTCTTCCGAAAACTTGACGATAATGCCGACGTCACAGCCTTCTGCCCGATCGCCTCAAACTCTAACGCCTCAGCTATCATAGACCTATTCCTCCAACTTTTTAAACCAACTCGTTTCATATTGCTCCGAGAATTTCTTTGAATTTACTAAACTTTTCACTTTCTGTTACTACATATTCATCGGCGGTACCTAGTGCTACCAATTCAAACTCTTCTTCTGAATTGTTGTATAAAAACCAACGTGTTGCTTTGGCTTTATACATCATCCAAAAATTGGAGATACCTCTCTTATATCTTCGCTCTACATCAATATCAGGCACATAATGACCTCCTTGCAGGACTCTGTTTTGAATTCTGTTCTTACATAACTCTGCAGAGCTCAGAAATATATACATAACCACTACGTCAAACTTTGCCTTGCGAAGCTCATCTATCCATCTCATTAATCCTTTCCCTGATAAAGTTGACTCAATAATTACCGACTGTCCTTTTCCTCTGATTTTCGACAATCTATCGAAATACACTTTACCGGCAGCCATTGAACCCGAAGCTGCTTTATCATTACTTAATGACTTTGCTATTTCATCCGCATTCAGGAAATAGTATTCTCCTTTTCTTTCTTTTAAGAACGCTTTTGCGAAAGTGGTTTTGCCACTTCCATTCGGACCCCCTAATATTATGAGCTCCTTTTTTTTCATCTGAAATCAACTCTTTAGAACAACTGTCCATTCTTCCACAACACCACGCCGGCTGTCAGCAATATATTGACCAGCGCCAGTGGAATCATTATTCTCCAGCCGAGATGCATCAGCTGATCATAACGGAAACGTGGGATTGTCCAGCGAATCCACATGAAGAAGAATATAAAGAAGAATATCTTTCCGAAGAAGATTAATGTTCCCAACAGTGTCAGCATATTGTGCGATAATCCCAGCTGATCAATGAAAGGGAAGTTGTATCCACCGAAGTACAGCGAAGAAATAATCGCCGACGAGATGAACATATTGATATACTCTGCAAAGAGGTAGAACCCAAGCTTCATAGAGCTATACTCTGTATGATAACCACCCACCAATTCTGTTTCACATTCCGGCAAATCGAAGGGAGTACGGTTACATTCTGCAAACGCACAAATAATGAAAAGAAGGAATCCGAGTGGTTGTGCAAATACATTCCAGTTGAATCCCTGTTGCTGCTCCACGATTTCGCGAACACTCAGGGTACCAGTAGTCATGATTAATGCAATGATTGAAAGTCCCATCGCCAGCTCATAGCTGATCATCTGCGAAGAAGCGCGAATGGCACCCATCAGCGAATACTTATTATTCGACGCCCAGCCACCGATCATGATTCCATAAACACCAATCGACACCACACCAAAAACATACAGGATACCGATATTGATATCAGTAATCTGAACCGGGTATTCCGTACCATTGATCATGAGTGAATTTCCCCAGGGGATAACCACACCGGTCATACAAGCCGTCATCATCATGATACATGGTCCAAGAATGAACAGTATCTTATCGGCATTGGTAGGAATAATCTCTTCTTTCATGAACATCTTCACGCCATCTGCCAAGGGCTGCAACAATCCAAAAGGACCGGCACGATCAGGACCCACACGATCCTGAAGAAACGCCGCTATTTTCCTCTCGGCATACGTACTATAAGCAGCAATCCCCAGCGAAACCGCAAAAACGACCACTACCAGAATAAATTTTATAAGCAGGAATTCCATATCAGTTCTTTTGCGGTTTAGTTATGCGCGCGTTCATCAATTTTTTTCTGATTCGAGACATCGATCCGAAGTGATTTCTTATCGATGTACTTATTCTGCGAGATAACAGAAGCACGATCGATCAAACGTGGACCTTCGATTGTCCAGTCCTTCGCCTCCTTCTTCTCGAAACGACATTCATTGCAAAGCCAACCTGTTTTACCATCGGCAGCATCTTCAATCTCCCCCCACTTATCTTTCCGTGCAGAAACACGCAACACATCATTACCACTCATGAATAAAACGGCACGACCACAACATTTAGAACACTCACGATGAGCATCCACCGGCTTCGTAAACCAGACACGGCTTTTAAAACGGAAAGTGCGATCTGTCAATGCACCAACCGGACAAACATCAATCACGTTACCACTGAAATCACTATCCAGAGCGTTCTCAATGTACGTACTGATTTCAGCCACATCACCACGATTCATCACACCATGCACACGGCTATTACACACCTGATCCGCCACTTTCACACAGCGGTAACAGAGAATACAACGCGTCATGTGCAGTTTAATATTCGGACCGATATCAATTTTTTCAAACTCACGGCGCTTAAACTCATAACGAGACTTCGCCATACCATGCTCATAACTCAGATCCTGCAAATGACATTCGCCTGCCTGATCACAAACCGGACAATCGAGCGGATGGTTTATCAATAAAAACTCCACCACTCCTTTACGAGCTTCCACCAGATCCGGAGCAGTTTTATTCTGCACTTCCATACCATCCATCACGGTTGTACGACAAGAAGCAACAGGTTTCGGCATCGGACGCGGATCCTTCTCAGAACCCTTCGTCACCTTCACGATACAAGTTCGGCAATATCCACCGCTTGTCTTCAGCTTCGAATAATAACACATTGCAGGAGGCGCAACGTCTCCACCGATCATCCGAGCAGCCTGCAGGATGGTAGTACCTTCCGGCACTTCAATTGTATGTCCGTCGATTGTTACTTTCGGCATAATTTCTCTCTCTTAAGCAATGACAGGTGAAAGGTTGTTCACTCTGTAATAATGGTGATCACGCGGAATTGAACCCGGATTCTTCACATACTCCTCAAATTCCGAACGGAAATGACGAATGGCACTGGCAACAGGCCATGCAGCCGCATCTCCCAACGGGCAAATTGTTTTTCCTTCAATTTTAGACTGAATCTCCCACAGTAAATCCACATCAGCGAGTGTACCGTGACCATCCAGAATTTTATGCAGCAGTTTCTCCATCCAGCCTGTACCTTCCCGGCAAGGGCTACACTGACCACAGCTTTCGTGATGATAGAAACGTGTAAACGTATAGAGATTCTTCACGATCGAAGTATCTTCATCCATCGCAATGAATCCACCAGAACCTAACATAGTTCCACTCGCAAATCCACCTTCTGACAACGACTCATACGACATCAGACGCGGTTCGCCATTCGCCAGTTTTAATATCAATTCAGCAGGAAGAATCGGCACAGAAGAACCACCGGCCACCACTGCCTTCAGTTTTTTATCATTACGGATACCTCCGCAGTATTCATCAGAATAAATAAACTCCTCTACCGGAACACCGAGTTCAATTTCATACACACCCGGTTTTTTCAGATGACCACAAGCAGAGATCAACTTCGTTCCCGTACTCTTCCCTACTCCGATTTGTGCATAAGCATCACCACCATCGCGAATAATAGGCACGACAGCCATGATACTTTCCACATTGTTCACCACAGTTGGACAATCCCACAACCCTCTGATAGCAGGAAATGGAGGTTTAATACGTGGATTACCCCGTTTACCCTCGAGCGACTCAATCAATGCAGTTTCTTCTCCACAGATATAAGCACCACCACCACAATGAACATGCAGATCAAAATCCCAGCCCGAGCCCATGATATTTTTACCAAGCAAACCGGCAGCATACGCTTCATCAATCGCGGCTTGCAGAATATGAAATACATACAGCAGCTCTCCGCGGATATAGATATAAGAAGTACGACAACCCAAAGCAAAGCTACCGATCGCCATACCTTCAATCAGCAAATGTGGCAAACGCTCCATCATATAGCGATCCTTAAAAGTTCCCGGCTCGCTCTCATCTGCATTGCATACCAGATAACGTGGAACACCCTCCGGTTTAGCCAGAAAGCTCCACTTCATCCCTGTAGGGAAACCAGCGCCACCACGACCACGAAGTCCTGATTTTTTCACCTCCTCCACGATGTCTTCCGACTTCATGCCAAGTGCTTTCTTCAGTGTCTCGTAACCACCGTGCTGACGGTAAGTATCCAGATTTCGGATACCCGGTACGTTTATATGTTGTGTGAGAAGTTTTCTTCCCATAGTTCTATCGATCTAAAATTTCAAGGTTTAATTTTATCCTTTGCCCAGTGAGAAACCGGAGTAGCGGTTGTTGAGCGGTAATCCTCCAGAATTGCATCCACTTTTTCAAGCGTCAGATGCTCATGATATTTTTCTCCCACCTGCATCATCGGAGCAGTACCGCAAGAAGCAAGACACTCCACTGTTTTCAACGTAAACATTCCATCCGCCGTTGTTTCTCCCTCCTTAATACCGAGTTTCTTCTCCATATACTTCACGATATCTTCTGCACCCATCAACCAGCAAGGACCGGTACGACAAACTTCCACCACGCATTTACCAACAGGTTTCAGGTTGAACATCGTATAGAACGAAGCCACTTCATACACCTCCACCGGTTGAATTTTCAGCAGTGAAGCGACATAATCCATCACCGGAGCACTCAGCCATCCACCAAATTCTGCCTGCGCGATATGCAACACAGGAAGCAAGGCTGATTTCTGACGACCCTGCGGATAGCGACCGATGATCTTTCCGACCAGGGCCATCGCATCATCACTAAATTTTATTTCCTTATCACTCATATTAAGCAGTATTGTACTAATTATTAAGATCAGGCATCCAATTCACCCGCTATCACATTCATTGAACTCATCGTCAGAATTGCATCACTCAGCATAGCGCCCTTAATCATTTCGGGATACGCCTGATAATAGATGAAACAAGGACGACGGAAATGCAAACGGTATGGAGTACGACCACCATCGCTTATCAGATAGAAGCCAAGTTCACCATTTCCACCTTCCACAGCGTGATACACTTCACCCACCGGAATTTTTGTTTCTCCCATGATAATTTTAAAATGCCAGATCAAGGCCTCCATGCTATTATACACTTCTTCCTTCTCCGGGAGGAAAAACTCAGGAACATCCGCATGATAAGTAGATTTATCCGCCATCTGATCCAGTTTCTCAATAGCCTGACGAATGATACTTAAGCTCTCCCACATTTCACGGTCGCGCACCATAAAGCGATCATATGTATCGCCATTGGTACCCACCGGAATCACGAAATCGAAATCATTATAAGACGAATACGGATTCATCACCCGCACATCATAATCTACACCAGCGGCACGCAGATTCGGACCGGTAAAACCATAGGCCAACGCTCTGTCGGCAGCAATAGGACCACACTGAATAGTACGATCCATGAAGATTCTGTTTCTCACCAGCAGGTTCTCAAACTCTTTCAGACCTTCGGGAAACTCCTTCATAAACTTATGGATTTTCATCCAGGCCTTCTCCGAGAAATTACGCTCTAGTCCGCCGATACGACCGATATTGGTTGTTAAGCGAGCACCACAGAGTTCTTCAAAAATTTCATAGATAAACTCTCTCCACTGGAAGATATAGAGGAAGCCCGTCATCGCACCACTATCCACACCAATCACCGAATTACAAATGATATGATCAGCGATTCGCGAAAGTTCCATGATAATCACACGGAGGTACTCCACCCGCTTCGGGATTTCTATTCCCGCCAGCTTCTCCACCGTCATATGCCAACCCATATTATTGATCGGCGAAGAACAATAATTCATCCGGTCGGTAATAGGCGTAATCTGATTATATGGACGACGCTCCGCCAGTTTCTCAAAAGCGCGATGGATATATCCGATAGTAGGCTCAGCTGACACGATGAGTTCCCCATCCATTTTCAGGACATTCTGGAAAATACCATGCGTTGCAGGGTGAGTAGGACCCAGATTAAGGGTAGTATATTCTTTTGGCAGTACAGCAGCATTTCCCACGGTACTCACATTTTTTTCTGACATAACCTCTTCGCGAATTAAATTTTCGTATACACCTACACGTTATATTAACGACCGAACATTTTATCATCTTTATCCTTCCGGAAAGGATCTTCGAGCGGAAACTCCTTCCTAAGCGGCCATCCTTCCAGCGAATCCATATTCAGGATACGACGCAAATCGGGATGACCTGTAAACCGGAAACCGAAGAAATCGTACGCCTCTCGTTCCATCCAGTTAGCAGAAGGCCAGAGAGCAGTAAGGGATTTAAAAACGGGTTCCTGCTCAGCAGTAAACGCCTTAATACGCACCCGTTTATTTTCAGGCATATTATGCAACTGCACCATCAAACCAAACTTTTCAGATTGCTCTGGATAATGCAAACCACAGAGAGTAGTCAGGAAATGGAAATTCAAATCCGCCTCTTCTTTCAGGAAGCGAAGTACATCAAAGAGTTTTTCCTTAGACACAGACACGGTAAACATATCATACAGTTCCTCTGTATTCAGGACAGCCTCTCCGAAAGCAGCTTTCAGTTTAGCCTCAATCAATTCATTATTCAGTGTAGACATAGGATTACTCGATGCCGTAAGAAGCCAGCATATCTTTATACTCAGGAGAATTGCGACGACGAAGAGACTCATTTTGCACGAGGTCCTGAATTTTCAGCACTCCATCCAGGATTTGTTCAGGGCGCGGAGGACAACCAGGCACATACACGTCCACCGGAATAATCCGATCGATACCTTGCAACACGCTATAGGTGTCAAAAATTCCGCCGGTAGAAGCACAGGCGCCCACTGCGATCACCCACTTCGGCTCAGCCATTTGCTCATACACCTGACGCAAAACAGGACCCATCTTTTTAGCGATAGTACCCATCACCATCAACAGATCAGCCTGACGCGGAGAGAAGCTCAGACGCTCAGCTCCAAAACGACCCAGATCATAAGTAGAAGCCATCGTAGCCATGAATTCAATTCCACAGCAGGAAGTAGCGAAAGGAAGCGGCCATATCGAGTTTTTACGCGCCATTCCCACTGCCTTATCGAGGGAAGTAGCCAAAAAACCCGGACCTTCGAATCCTTCCAGTTTTTGAATTTCTTGAGACATTTTTAAGTAATGGTTTAGAACAGGGAACTAATAACACGACACGGATTCACAGAGACTATTCCCATTTAAGTGCACCCTTACGAATGATATATACAAGACCAAGGACCAGGAGTCCGAGGAAGATAAACATTTCAAAGAAAGCAGCAGTAGAAACCTTGCTCCACTCAGCGAAGTTCACTGCCCACGGATACATAAAGATCACTTCCACATCAAACAGCACAAAGAGTATCGCGATCAGAAAGTACTTGATGGAAAAAGGCAAGCGGGAATTTCCTTGTGGTTCGATACCACACTCAAATGTTTCGAGTTTAACTTTTGAATTCCTTTTTGGTCCAAGCAAGTGAGTAGCGAGCATAGTAACCAATACGAAACCGATCGCCACCACGAACATCATCGCAATTGGCACATAATCGATTGGAGAGCTTAATAGAATCATAGCAGAGGTATCGAATTGCAACAATCCATTGAGCCAATTGTTTCAGACTATGAATTGCACTGCAAAATTAGTCTTTTAGGCAATAACGGATTGAGAGAAATCAAAGAATAAAAAGTGCAGTTTATAAACAGGGAATAAGAGTAAAGTAAGAGAAAAAAAGTGTGGAGAAAATGGATCAAAATATTGTTACGAGATGAGTGAAAGGATATTAAAGATTGAAAAGTAATGAAGAAGAGCAAATAAAAGGTTTAGAAAATCGGGCACTTTTTAATGTTCAAACAAATGATTTGCAACGACTTACAAACGGTCCGCGAGGTCTAACACCTGGCGGGTAAAGTAGATCCGGGATAGGAGTCTGCAGATATTAAATGGTGGGGGAATAAAGAAGTGTTGGAAGAATCAGGGCACAATCCGTGGCAAAAAACAGCATATAACACACTGTGTTTCTGCAGATTACTGACGGTCCGCGAGGTCTAACACCTCGCGGGTAAAGTATATCCGTGAAAGGAGTCTACGGGTATTAAGTGTTGAGTAAATGAAGAAATGTTGTAAAAATCAGGGCACAATCCGTGGCAAAAAACACCATCTAACACACTGTATTTCTGCAGATTACTGACAGTCCGCGAGGTCTAAGACCTCGCGGGTAAAGTAGATCCGGGAAAGGAGTCTGCGGATAGTAAATTGGCGAAGAAATGTTGGAAGAATCAGGGCACAATCCGTGGCAAAAAACACCATCTAACACACTGTATTTCTGCAGATTACTGACGGTCCGCGAGGTCTAACACCTCGCGGGTAAAGTAGATCCGGGATAGGAGTCTGCGGATAGTAAATTGGCGAGGAAATGAAGAAATGTTGGAAGAGTCAGGGCACAATCCGTGGCAAAAAACACCATCTAACACACTGTATTTCTGCAGATTACTGACGGTCCGCGAGGTCTTAGACCTCGCGGGTAAAGTAGATCCGGGATAGGAGTCTGCAGATATTAAATGGTGGGGGAATAAAGAAATGTTGGAAGAATCTGGGCACAATCCGTGGCAAAAAACAGCATATAACATACTGTATTTCTGCTGATTACTGACGGTCCGCGAGGTCTTAGACCTCGCGGGTAAAGTAGATCCGGGATAGGAGTCTGCGGATAGTAAATTGGCGAGGAAATGAAAAAATGTTGGAAGAATCAGGGCACAATCCGTGGCAAAAAACAGCATATAACATACTGTATTTCTGCAGATTACTAACGGTCCGCGAGGTCTTAGACCTCGCGGGTAAAGTAGATCCGGGAAAGGAGTCTGCGGATAGTAAATTGGCGAAGAAATGTTGGAAGAATCAGGGCACAATCCGTGGCAAAAAACACGATCTAACACACTGTATTTCTGTCGTTTACTGATGGTCCGCGAGGTCTTAGACCTCGCGGACCATCTATATATAAGTAATTTTCTTTTCTCACACCAACTCTCTCCGTTCTCAAATCTTCTCACACCAACTCTCTCCGTTCTCAAATCTCACCCAAAATATACTTTTACCCATCGCCTCCCGCCCCTCCTTTTCTCTTGCAACTTTCTCAATTACACATTATACATCTGCATCTCTATAAATATATTTTACCGTCTGGCCCAAAATAAATTTTCCGGAACCAATTAATTGAATAGGTAAATACCTTTTGGGGAGACTCTTTAGCTGACAATAATTTAGGTTTTATCTATTCAAGATGAAGTTCTTTAGCCAACCTAATTATATGCATATCAACACTTTCAAGTATACACGCTTCACCTAATCTAATTTTATCTTCTTCTAGTGTCTCCCTTTGAAGATGGATATATTCTGTCTTATCAAAATTTTCTTTAATCCAGATATTGGAATATCCTGTAATTTGCTGATTAGCGGGTAGGTGCTCTAAGGCTTTGACCGCCATTACCATCTCCTCATGGCTATTCAATAGTCTTTTCCTGAAATTCTCTCTGAACAAACTCCCTTTTCGGCCTATTCCTTTATTATATGCCTTTGCATAGCTGTTACAAAAGTCTGCAACAATTCGGGAAAGGAATAATGAAATTTCTTTTCTATTTAACGGAATTCTTCGGTGAGCAATTCGTTTGTATTCCGAAAATGTTCGGATAATTTTTTTTCGCGATCGTGTCCTAATTATAAAGTGATACTGATTGTGCAATATACAATAGGCAATTATTGTAAATACCCCTTGTGTGTAGCAGTTGAACTTATTAATAAAAAAGTTGACTTGGTCTCGGTTGATGAAGATGGCTCCTCCCGTATTACCAATATTGGATAAGTGATAATAAGTCGACGGTATGAAATTTTGCTTTTTTCTTGACATAATTATGAGTTAAAGTGTTTGATGTGAAAAACTACTATTCTCCCTATGAAAGGATGTTTTGGACGGCTTTAAATCATGTTTTTATGGACCTGAATGCATTTCTCTAAATTTTACCGGCCGGATATTCCAAAACCAAAGCCTGTTTCTAGTACAAAAATACTATTTTCCATTAAATTCCCGGGATACTAAACCAAAGGCCGGGTTTTGTGTTATGTTCTTATGGCCCAGAAGAAAAAAGCCTTAATTATTGGTACCGGACTTGGTGGTCTGGCTACAGGTTTGCGTTTGACTACTAAAGGTTATGATGTTGAATTTGTAGAGAAATATCACCTTCCGGGTGGACGTTTGAACATCCTCGAAAAAGATGGGTTTAGCTTTGATATGGGTCCCTCCTTCTTTAGCATGAGCTATGAGTTTAAGGAGCTTTTTGAGTATTGTGGTGTGGAGAACCCTCTCGTTTTACAGGAGCTGAATCCACTCTATGCGGTTTACTTCGAAAACAGAAAAGATCCGTTTCTGATTTATAAAGATCTTCAAAAACTGGCGCTTGAATTTGACGGCATTGAACCGGATCTGGTGAAAAAGACAGAAAAGTATTTGCACGCCGCAGGAAAATTATTTCATGATACAGAAGATATTGTAATCAAAAGGAATTTTGAATCTAAACTTGATTACCTGCTTCAATTAACCCGGGTGCCAATTCATCATGGACCTAAAATGATCAGGTCAATGTGGTCGGAATTGGAAAAAAACTTCGATTCGCAAGAAGTAAAAGTTATATTCTCCTTGGTATCTTTCTTTCTGGGCTCTACTCCATTTCAAACTCCCGCAGTATACAGCTTGTTAAATTACACCGAACTAAAGCATGATGGATATTGGAATGTAGAAGGTGGAATGTATAAAATCACTGAGTCGATTGTAGATTTATTGAAGCAACGTGGTGCTGTATTCCATTACAATACTGAAATCACTCAACTTGAGTCTGCTGGAGAAAAAATTACCGCTGCTATTTCATCTGACGGGCGTCGCTTTACCGGAGATCATATCGTATGCAATGGTGATGCAGCCTCCTTTAGAGGTAAGGTTCTCAACAGAAAAAAATACAATCAGGTTAAACTTGATAAACTAGAATGGACTTTGGCTCCTTTTACTATCTACCTTGGCGTAAACAAAAAACTTGATAAGCTGTATCATCATAATTACTTTCTTGGAAGCAATTTCAAAGAGTATGCCGATAACATCTTCAAAACATCAGTTAGTCCTAAAAAACCGTATTATTACGTCAATGTAAGATCACGTTCCAATTCAAACAGTGCTCCGGAAGGATGTGATAGTCTATTTATCCTCTGCCCTGTGCCGGACTTACGGTTTAAACCAGATTGGTCAGATGCCGAAGAACTGGCGGATAATATTATCGAAGATATGGGACAACGAATCGGGTACGATATTAAAAACAATACAATAACTAAAACCATTTTAACTCCTATCGACTGGCAGGATAAATTCAACCTTTATAAAGGTAGTGGGCTTGGTTTAGCACATGGATTAAATCAAGTCGGTGGATTTCGCCCTTCTAATAAAGACGAAGAGTTTAATAACTTATATTATGTCGGAGCGAGTACAGTACCTGGAACAGGGCTTCCAATAGTAGTGATCAGCTCAAGACTAGCCACCGAAAGAATTCTGAAAGAAGATGGAGCTTTATAACAAAGTCTGCATCCAGCTGAGCAAAAGAATCACCTGGAACTATAGCACCTCCTTTACAATGGGGATTAAAACATTGCATCAGAATCTACATGATCCAATTTATGCTATCTATGGATATGTTCGTCTGGCAGATGAAATTGTTGATACCTTTCATGACTATGATAAGGAAAGATTACTGAATCGTTTTAAGGAACAAACCTGGGAGGCAATAGACGAAAAAATCAGTACAAATCCGGTGCTTCAAAGTTTTCAACTTGTCGTTCATAAATACAACATCCAAAGAGATCTGATAGAAGCATTTCTTCACTCAATGGAAATGGACTTACATAATCATCATTACAATGCAAATGGTTATAACGAGTATATCTATGGTTCGGCTGAAGTAGTTGGCTTGATGTGCTTAAAGGTTTTCTGTAAGGGTGATCAGACTGAATATGAACGCTTAAAACAACCAGCCAAAAAACTGGGGGCAGCTTTTCAAAAAGTTAACTTCCTCCGTGATATGAAAAGTGACTTTAATGAACGTGGCCGGGTTTATTTTCCGGGTGTCGACTTCAATTTTTTCAATGATCATATGAAAGAAGAAATTGAAAACGAAATTGAAGCTGACTTTAAAGAAGCATTGGAAGGAATCAAACAACTCCCGACTGAAGCACGATTCGGTGTTTATGTTGCTTATATCTATTATCAGGCCTTACTTCGCAAAATCAAGAATTTGCCGGCTCAATCTATACGCAATTCAAGAATCAGAGTTCCTAACAAAGAGAAATTTGCACTTCTATGTGCAAGCTGGTTCAAGTTTCGCCTCAATATAATTTAAGCTCTAGTAACATATTGGCAATCCCCCAATATACCAAAAGCCAAAACAGAAAGGTCTGAAGAAATTCAGGCCTTTCCTTTTTTAATAAACCTTACTGTTACGAAGAAGTACAAAAAAAGTTACATCCTTTTTTAAAATTGAAGATTGAACCCTGTTTTTGTAACGTTTTTGGGCATTTCACGAATAAAGGATAAGCTAAATAGGCTAAAACCAAATCGTGGAATTCAGATACCAAAGCCCAATGAGAAATCGAATTTTAAAATTCACGCTGCTACTGTCCATTATCCTCTTGATAACAGGACTGGAAAACAGCACTTATGCTACGCACGCAGCAGGATCAGATATTAAGTACCGATGTCTGGGAGGACTGATGTATGAAATTGAAGTGACCTTTTATCGCGATTGTGATGGTGTCAATGAACCAGCTTCCATAACCGTAAACTGTAAAAGCAATAATGGAAGCAGTAACTTTAATGTTACAGCTTCGAAAGTAACTGGCACAAATGGTGTAGAAATTACGGTGCCTTGCGCGGGATCATCTTCAACCTGTGGTGGTGGTTCTTCAACAGGTATTAGAAAATGGACCTATAGAGCAACTGTTACGCTTCCTTCTGCTCAAACAGATTGGGTTTTCAGCTACTCCGTTTGTTGTCGAAACTGTACCATCTCTACTATCTCCAATCCTTGCGGAAGCACCTCTAATTTGTATGTGGAAGCCAAACTGAACAATGTTCTGGCTCCTTGCAACAGCTCACCTACTTTCTCCAATATTCCAATTGCGTTCGTTTGTGTAGGCCAAAACTTTAATTACAATCACGGAGTTCTTGATCCGGATGGAGACTCGCTTGTTTATAGCTTAATTACACCCAAGACATCATCGTCGGCGAATGTTTCCTTTATTGCACCTGCAAGCGTTAACTCTCCTATCGCATCCTCTACTCCATTTGGTATTAATACAAGTACCGGAGATTTAAACTTTACGCCAAGTCAATTACAAATTGGAGTTATGGCAATTCTGGTTCGCGAATACAGAAATGGTCAACTGATAGGTTCTATTATCCGCGATATGCAGGTCTATACGCAGACTTGTACAAATACACTCCCTACGGCAAGTGGAATCAACGGAACAGGAAACTATTCTGTAACAGTTTGTCCTGGTCAACAAGTTTGTTTCACCGTTAATTCAGTTGATGCTGATGCTACGCAAAATGTAACGCTCACAACAAACAACGGGATTGCCGGTGCTACTTATACAATCAGTGGTGGCAGTCGTCCAACATTAACCTTCTGCTGGACTCCAACAAATGCGAATATTGGCTTACTCCCGAATACCTTTACTGTAACTGTTCGTGACAATGCATGTCCAAACAATGGAATCCAGACATTCTCTTTCAACATTTATGTTCCAAGTCCATATTTCAACATCGCCGGAACTAACATTTCATGCAATGGCGCAACAACAGGTACAGCAACTGCTACTCCGGTAATTACCTCAACTTATAACTATGCCTGGAGCAATGGTGGAACAACATCGTCCATCTCTGGCTTAACCGCAGGTACATACTCAGTTACTGTTACTGATCCTTCTTCCGGATGCACCGCCTCACAAAATGTCACGCTGACAGAACCATCAGGAATGACTATCAGCTCTTCTGCCACTCAACCATCATGTGCGAACCGATCAAATGGAGCCATTGATATTTCTGTAAGTGGAGGAAATTCACCTTATTCATATTCCTGGAGCAATGGTGCAACTACACAAGATCTTGGCTCAGTTCCGGCAGGTACATATACAGTTACTGTAACTGATGGAAACGGCTGTACAAAAACAAACACTACTACACTATCCAATTCTTATGCTGTTACTTTATCTGCAAGTGCTTCGCAGGCTAATTGCTTCGGACAAAATTCAGGTAGCGTTACAACATCTGTAGGTGGAGGAGTATCACCATACACCTATTCATGGAATACAGGTGCAACATCCAACGCATTATCTAATGTGGCAGCAGGAACATATTCCGTCACTGTAACCGATCAAAATGGCTGTACAGCTGTAACATCGGCAAGCGTTACTCAACCGGCTGCAGCATTAAGCTTATCTATAAACGCCACTCAGGTTAATTGCTTTGGCCAATCTACAGGTGCATTAACTACATCAGTAACCGGTGGAACTGCACCTTATACCTATTCTTGGAATACCGGAGCGACAACTTCAGGGATTTCCAACCTGAACGCAGGAACATACTCTGTAACTGTTACAGATGGCCGAGGCTGTACCATTACTCAAAGTGGTACGGTAAGTCAACCTTTAGCTGCGTTAACAGCATCATCGTCTGCTGCTGCGGTAAATTGTTTTGGACAAAACACTGGAAGCATTACATTAAATGCTTCCGGCGGGACAACTCCATACTCCATTGTTTGGAGTAATGGCTCTACATCACAAAATTTATCAGGTCTTGCAGCTGGAACCTATACAGCAACAATTACTGATCAGCGTGGTTGTACATCACTTACCAGTGCAATTGTAACACAACCCTCGGCAGCTCTTTCTTCAAGTGCTACAGCATCTTCAGTAGCTTGCTTTGGCGGAAATAATGGATCCATTTTACTAACTGTTTCCGGAGGCACAACGCCCTATAATTATAACTGGAGTAATGGAGCTTCCACACAAAATCTAAGTGGATTAACTGCAGGTACATATACAGTAACAGTTACAGATGTTAACAATTGTGTATCAACTGTAACTTCAATTCAGGTTACACAACCTTCTGCAGCTCTCAATGCTACAACATCATCAACGGCTGCACTTTGCTTTGGAAGTTCAACAGGTACAATTTCAGTATCACCTTCTGGCGGAACTACTCCTTATACTTACAATTGGAATACCGGTGCAACTACACAAAACCTGAGCAACCTAACTTCAGGAACTTACACTGTTACAATAACTGATGCAAGAAATTGCCAGTCAATTAAAAACATTACAGTTACTCAACCGGCTGCAGCAGTTACTGTAAGCACTACAAAAACAGAGGTTCGTTGCTTTGGCAACAGCACTGGAATTGCTACTGCAAGTGGAGCTGGAGGTACCGCACCTTATACATATTTATGGAATACTGGTGCTACAACATCATCAATAAATACAATTCCGGCAGGAGTTTATACCGTTACTGTTACAGATGTAAACGGATGCTCTACCGGAACCTCTATTACCATTCTACAACCTGCCGCTCCGTTATCACTAAGCGGAAACGCTACTAATATTGTCTGTTTTGATATTCCTACAGGCTCAATTATTGCTTCTGCTACAGGTGGAACTTCTCCATACTCCTATTTATGGAACAATGGTAACTCAAGTCCAACATTATCAAGCCTTGCTAGTGGAACATATACAGTTACTGCAACTGATGCTTATGGATGTACGAGTTCACAGTCGTATACCTTAACTCAGCCTGTAGCTCCTCTTTCAGGAAGTCTATCTGCTACTGCTGCTGCATGTAACAGTCAAAATTCAGGTGCAATAAGCACTAATATCAACGGTGGAACTACACCCTATTCTTATTCATGGAGCAATGGAAGTACTGCATCATCGCTTAATAGCATAACTGCCGGTACATATACCGTAACAGTTACAGATGCGAATGGATGTTCAATAGTAAGAACAACCATTGTGAATCAACCGGCAGCGGCTTTGTCTGCAACTTTGTCTAAAAATGATGTAAGTTGCTTCGGCAACAACTCTGGAAGCCTTGCTGCAAATCCTGCAGGAGGAACAAGTCCTTATAATTATCTCTGGAGTACCGGATTTACTACCCAGGCAATCTCTTCACTGTCTATTGGAACTTATACGGTTACAGTAACAGATGCGAATGGCTGTACAGTTTCCGCAAGCAGCTCTATTCAACAACCTGCTGCTGCACTTCAACTCTCCGCAACAAATACAGATGTCAATTGTACAGGAAATTCAATTGGAAGTATTGATTTGTCAGTGAGTGGAGGAACTACACCGTACAGTTACTTATGGAACAATGGTTCCAGCACTCAGGATATCACAAATCTATCAGCAAACACCTATACTGTAATCGTAACAGATGCGCAAGGTTGTACTGCACAACTGAGCAGAACTATTTCGCAACCGGTTGGTGCATTAAACGTGACGAGTTCAGCAGTGAACATCCTATGCTTTGGTGGAACAAACGGCAGCATTAATGTTACTGCAACCGCAGGAACTCCACCCTATTCATATATCTGGAGTACAGGTGCTACTACAGAAGATTTAAACAGCTTACCTGCCGGCAACTATACTGTTACCGTAACCGATAACAACGGCTGTTCAATGACGAATGATTTATTCGTTACTCAGCCATCTGCGGCTCTTTCATCTTCAAATACCAATACTGCTGTACTCTGCTTCGGCAACTCAACAGGTGCTATTGATATTAATATTACCGGTGGTACAAGCCCATATACTTACTTATGGAGTAATGGAGCTACATCAGCCGACTTAGTTAATATGACTTCAGGGTCTTACTCGGTTACAATCACAGATGCTAACGGTTGTACAACAACAGACCAATCAACAATTACTCAACCGGCAGCTACATTAAACGCTACTTCCGCCATTACAAATCTGAATTGTACTGATGTAATGGATGGTGCTGTTCAGCTATCGGTATCAGGCGGCACAGCTCCATATAACTATCAATGGGACAATGGTGCAACTTCATCGGGTATCAGTAATTTGAATCCGGGAGTTTATACTGTTAATATTTCCGATCAAAACGGTTGTACGTTTACCTCTTCGTATA
>JAGOJO010000133.1 GCA_017995075.1 Bacteroidia bacterium
TCTGCATTTACTCCCACATTCGTCTTCCAGCTGTTTTTAAATGTAGTGCGTTCCATTCGAAATTTATTTTCAATCTCTTCAGAGATATAATCGAGTAGTTTATTAGTAGCAATTGATTCGTCGTTGTTTTTATATTTCAAGGCACGGTTATGGAGATGATTCCGGCTGAGCACCATGGTGACATAGCTATGTTCGAAGTAACGTTTATAGCTGCCTCCCAACGTGTAATTCCACTGACTATTTTCCGGAAGATTGCCCAGAAGATATTGTTGCTCCTCCGTTTTATTTGCTTCCTTGTTCAATACGAAAACATCATAAGCGCCGAGACCGATAAAGGTAAACTCCTGTTTGTTATCCGGTTTTATTTTGTATTTGAATTGAAAGTCGTTGTAAGTAGGAAGGAAGGGGAGCTCCAGAGCAGCAAACAGAAATTCCAGGTAAGAGCGACGGTAAGAGGCGATAAGTGTCGATTTCGGAGAAATAGGGCCATCGAAAGTGGTGGCCAGATCCGTAGCACCGAGCGCGAACGCAAGTCCGGGTTTATCACTACGTCCGTCCTTGAATTTAATATCGAGTACTGAACTCAAAGCATTGCCTCGATTAGAGGGGAATGCACCGGAGTAAAAATCTACTTCATTGATAAAATCTACATTCAGCAAACCCACCGGTCCGCCCGAAGCACCTTGTGTAGCGAAATGGTTGATATTAGGAACCTCTATACCATCCAGATAAAACCTGTTTTCATTCGGTGAACCTCCGCGAACAATCAGGTCGTTTCGAAATGAAGCTACCGACGCAACTCCCGGCAACGACTGCAACACTTTAGAGATATCTCGGTTACCGCCCGGATTGCGTTTAATTTCCGCTGTACCGATACTACGCATCGAAAGAGGACTCTCTTCCTTACGCATGAATGGTTGTGCTTTAATGGTCACCTCCTTGAGCGCTTTGTTTTCTTCCTCCAAAGGGATGTTTATCTCCGCTGGTCGTTCCGGATTCATTTCCACCTCATAGCGGTTATACGGTTTAAATCCAACCGCAACAGCCTCCAGGTTATAGAGTCCGGGTTTCGGCACCACTATCTGATAGACACCTTCGGCATCCGCAGTAGCGGGATAATTCGAGGTTCCGTTTTTCAGTACGACCACCGCGAAGGGAATCGATTCATTGCTAATGGAGTTGTAAACACGTCCACGCAAAGTAGCATCTTGCCCCATCATAAGGAGAGGAAAGCAGAAAACAATGCAGAAGAGAAGTGACAGGGGTCTGGTAATCATAGGAGTTTATAACAAACCGGAGCTATTTTTGTTTTGCAAAAGTACCCTTCATTTCCATCTTCAGGAAGCCGGAGGGAATCAACTTTCGTACTATGTTTGTTGTATGAATAAACCTGAAGTGCACTATTTGCCAAACGGGCTTTGTGTATTGTATGTACACCACCCCGATTCGCCGGTCGCCCATTGTGGCCTGCTGATCAAGGCCGGGACCCGGGACGAAGAGAAAGGAAAGGAAGGATTGGCGCATTTTATTGAACATTCACTGTTTAAAGGAACCACACATCGTAAATCCTATCATATTCTGAATCGACTCGAAGTAGTAGGAGGGGAGCTCAATGCCTATACTACCAAGGAAGAAACCTGCCTCCATGCCTCTGTGATGAGCCGCTATTTTGAACGGGCAGCAGAGTTGATAGCAGATGTAGCCTTTCACTCGATTTTTCCGGTCAAGGAGATTGAGAAGGAGAAGGAAGTTATTCTGGATGAGATCCGGGCTTATCAGGATACTCCTTATGAGCAGATTTTTGATGATTTTGAAGGGCAATTGTTCCAGGGACATTCGTTGGGACATCCGATTCTTGGTACTGAGGAATCATTGCGGGCTTTTAAACGAAAAGATCTGATCGATTACATTGCACGGCAGTACGATCCGGCGAATATGATTTTTGCAGTCAGCGGGAATATGGGAGCAGAGGCCGTTCTCGCCATCGCAGCCCGTTATTTCAATGGTCCGAAGAAAAAGAAAACTACTGTTTCCACTCGTAAACCTGCAAGGGCCTACCGTCGCACCGAGAAAATTCAAGAGCGGGCCATCAGTCAGGTGCATTATATAACCGGCCGTCCATCCTACGGATTAAAAGATCCCCGAAGGTATACTATGGTTTTATTCAACAACCTGTTGGGTGGTCCCGGAATGAATTCCCGACTCAATCTCAACATCCGCGAGAAATACGGGTTCACCTACACCATCGAATCCGGGTATCATACCTATACTGATACCGGTATTTTCCACGTTTACTTCGCAACAGATGCCAGTCACTTCACCCGCACCGAAAAATTATTGCAGAAGGAACTCCAGGTAGTATGTGATAAAAATATCAGCGATAAGCAACTCAAGCAATACAAAGAACAGCTAATCGGGCAGATCCAGCTGGCGCAAGAGAATAAGTTGAGTGTACTTCTGTCGATGGCAAAAAGTCAGTTAAACCTCGGCCGTATCATCACCCTCAAGGAGATCGGCGAAAGAATCAACGCCGTAACAGCCGACGGAATCCGCGAAGTAGCCAATGAAATGCTCACAACAGATTCCCGCTCCCTGCTGGTATATCAGCCAAAATGACGCCGGAATGACTAAAAAAGCTGGTTCTTTCGTATCTTCGCTACATGAATAAGTGGTTCAACATAATTAAAAATCCCGGAGTAATCGTTCTCCTTGTGGCTGTCCTGTTTTCATCTTGCAGCGACGAAGAGACTTTTGACACAGTACCGGTAATCAAGTTTGAACGGTTCGTTCATTATTATAACTCAGCCGGAAAAGACACCGCGATCGACTTTGTTTTTTCACTCACTGATGGAGATGGAGACATCGGCTTCCGTGAAAATGAAATTGATTTAAGTTGTGGTGCTGACAATTTTAATCTGTATGTGAATTACGAAGAAAAGATTGGTGCAGCCTACAAGCCCAAAAAACTCTGGACAGAAGTCACCGAAATCACCACCGACTGCGATACCCTCGTATATTTCGACAGTGTGCAGATAGCATTTAATCAGCGCATGCAGTACATTGAACCTGCAGGAAACAGCAAAGGTATTGAAGCAGAAGTCACCTATCGCCTCGACTACACCAGCGCACTTGTTTTGTTAAGCAACAACGGACGTTTTGAATTCTCTATCCGCGACCGCTCGGGTAACAAAAGCAACAAGATTTATTCAGAAGATCTGATCCTCGTAAAATAACTCTATTCTTGATTGATACCTCGACAGCATTCGCCTTGCGAACGCTGTCGAGGTGTGATTTTCTTGATAGTGATGATTCCCGAGTAAACAAGTGCTGCCTGGTTTGATGCAAACCAGACAGCACTTGTTTACCTCGGGAGCGGGATGTGATTGATTCGATGATGGGGGCAATAGTCAAGTATCAATGACTAAATACAAAATTCCGTAATGTATAGAGCATTACTGCTTTTATTCGTAATCCACCATCTGTACTTCCGTAATCCATCATCTGTACTTCCGTAATCCACCATCTGTACTTCCGTAATCCATCATCTGTACTTCCGTAATCCATCATCTGTACTTCCGTAATCTGTACTTCCGTAATCTGTACTTCCGTAATCTGTACTTCCGTAATCCATCATCTGTACTTCCGTAATCCATCATCTTTACTTCCGTAATCTGCACATCATAAAAAGTCCAACAACCTATGAAGTAGAGCCGTAAAATACAATTTGCAAGCAAAGGAAATTTTACGCCACACTTCATGGCTCAGTCTGTAATCTGTACATCGGTATCATCCTCGCCCTGAAGTGTGCACCGCTCTACTTCAGGATCTGTACTCCGTAAATCCGTACAGTCTGTACCATCCTAATCACTCCGTAAAGAGCTGCGGCGGGTACAAACCACATGGTGTGGTTTGTACCCGCCGCAGCTCGGATCTGTAATCTGCAACCTCTAATTAAATGTAAACGAATTCGGCCCTATCCCCGCCATCGTCGAATCAATCACCGTCCCGTTCAAGGTATAACGTAAAAACTCCGTCTCTGCGATGAAGCTGTATTTACCTGCGTAAATCATGCCGCTGGTTGGGTGTATGCCCAGACTATAAAAATCACGGTTTACGAATGGTGTGGTTGGAAGTGCAGTTTCGGTAATGCCCATCCGGTAGATCACGCCGGTATATGCGCTGCTGCCGAGGAGGAAATAATATTGATCTCCCATGGGATTGAATTGTAGGCGTATCGGATGTTGATCGTACATGAATTCAATTTCATTCAGGATCGCATGGTCGCCGGGATTGATTTGCAGAATGGAGCCACCCGGATCATCGGGTGTTGGCATATAATCGCTGCCGAGGCTGCCTTTGCAAACAATCCAGATCTTACCGTTTTTGTCGGTTTTAATGGATGCAGGATTTACTCCGGTCTGAATGGTATCTGTTACTGTGAAGGTGTTCAGGTTGATAACTGTTACGGTACTGTCATCGCCGAAGCCACCAACATTGCATACGTATAACTTGTCATTCAGCACTAACATTTCTTCCGGTCCGCTGCCTGTGCTTACAGAACCGGTAATCGTGTTGTTCAGAAGATTGATGCGATAAACTTTATTAGTAGCCCAATCGCTTACATAGCCTTCGTTGTTGCGGGCTGCAAAAAAGCGCGGACTGGCGATTCCAGTAATAGTTGCTTCCTTTTTAAAATTCGCCATCGATACCACTTCGATTTTTTGGGAATTGTTTACGCAGAGATATCCTTTTGATTGATGAATAGCGAATGATTGCAGTAAATCACCTGCAGGGATTCCATTTGCCTCGGTATAGATGTCGTTGTTGTAATAGGCGGAATCAGAAGAAGCAAATGAAATAGATGCATTGCCTTGTCCGAAGGCACCTTCATTTACTACAAATACTCCGTGAAGATTTGCAGGAAGGGGATTACTTGTTTTCTCTTCTTCCTTTTCGCAGGAAGTGATGATGAAGGCTGATAGAGCAGCCAGCAGAAGCCCTGATTTTTTTTTCATGGTGTTTGTTTTTTTAAAATAGTGATACACCATAAAGAGTCAATTGAATCACCTGACCATTGGTCAATCGAAACAAGAAACTTTCCTTTCCTCCGAAGGGGCCTCATGATGTCTGTTGGCAGGTCTTCTGACTCACAGGCCATCCCTTCCTTCCCGCCCGGGTCAAATTCACGGGCAGTGGTCTATCAGGGACCGGTTGTAGTGCGCACTACAACATCTGTTTACAGCAGCGGGGACTGTTGCCGGATTACACGGCATTCCCTTTTAATTTCCGATATTCGGGAAACCAGCAGTGCGACAAATTTAATCAATTATTGTTTACTGTAAACCGCTTAGAAATGAGTCGATTGTAGCTTTAATACCTTCGTTTACAGGAAGTTGAAAAGGTTTGAGTCCTGCAGTTAGTGAAAGTGCTTTGCCCAGATCCATCTGTTGCTGGCTTTGGGTGATGATTCTTCCTTTTTCGGCATGCATTTCCGCAAGGTATTCCTGTTCTGTTTGTCCGGGTGTTGGAATGCAAATCGCACTTCGCTGCACAGCACATAAATCCATTAAGGTAGAATGTCCGGAGCGGGAAATGATTGTCCCGGCAGTTAACAAATGATGTTTCAACTCCGCCGCCGGCAGATGCGAACAACTGGTGATATTTCCCTCTTGTGAATGGATCGACAGCTGTGGTTGCCCTTGCACAATGAGTACAGACTCCGGTCTCCCTATCAGTTGAGCTTTCACCGAAGATTCAAACGCTGAACGTTGCGGCTCCGGACCGGAAATAATCACAAGTATGTCATAACGGTTAGGGATATCCGCTGTTGGTACATTCGCCATTCGTGATATCACACCCATATACTGAGGACGCAGCGATGTAACTGACGTTGCGTGATGGGATAGGTCACCCGTAAGATTATCTGCACCCTCCGCATCCGGCACCCAGTACTGCTGAAAGGGTTTCAACAAAGGCTTATATAAACGAAAAAGCACCTCTTCTGCCAGTGAATTCTGCAACGGAGTCTTCAGTCGCAATTGATGGCAAAGTAATACAGAGGGAATCCTTGAACTATAAGCACCATAGCGATTGTCACTGATCAATGCATCCGGGAGATACTTCGACACCAGGTTCTCAAACTGTTCCTGCTCCGAACGGATTGCACGCAGAATAGCCGGAGCCTGCTTCACCATCGCCACCGCCAGCGATTCACTCACCGGATAGGAGATATTGATGCCCTTCACCTCTTCGGCAGGCAGCAGAGGAAAAGTATCCGCCAGTAATTTCAATGAGTCGCCCTCACCTGCAAGAATAACCTCAGCACCCGACGCCAGCAAGGCCTCAATCACCGGCATACTACGTGTAGCATGGCCGAGACCCCAGTTCAAGACAGTATACAACAATCGCGGTTGATTCCTCATCGGCAGTAAAAATAAAGCTTTGCCACAAGCCGAAGGAGTTTTACTTTCGCATCCCAAGAAAACGTTTCACATGGCCAAGCATAAATTACAGCGA
>JAGOJO010000134.1 GCA_017995075.1 Bacteroidia bacterium
CCCGTCTCCTTCAGGGCCACCAGTAAAAAAGTATCCGGACTATTCGCAATAGCCAACACCATCAGCGGCACCATCAGTTTTTTATACTCCACACCCGAAAATCCCCAATAGCTGAAGTACTCAAAGAATCCAACTCTTGACTTACTAACGGCAGGCCTATCCGAAATTTTATCCTTCACGAAGAACGTGACCACTACACTCAGCAAGGAAGGTAAAAATGCCAGCAGAAAAACTTCCGAATACGCACCCGGATGAACAGCCAGCCACCACATCGCCAGCAGCGGACCAATTGCAGCACCCAGCGTATCCATTGCCCGGTGAAAACCAAAAACCGCCGCCCTGGTCTCGGAAGTTGACTCAGCCGCCAGCATCGCATCCCGCGGAGCAGAACGAATTCCCTTTCCCAGCCGATCCATCGCCCGCGCCACATACAGCCGAAACAAATCCGGCGCACCCAGCATCAGCAACTTACCAAACGACGACAATCCATATCCCCATCGGACAAAAGGATGCCTGCGCTGCTGCACATCTGAAAGGTGACCGAAATACCCCTTCGAGACTCCCGCGATCACGTTGGCCACCCCTTCCAGAATACCCAGTGCCAGCATAGAATACCCGGCCTGACGGAGATACACCGGCAAGACAGGATACAGCAACTCGCTCGAGATATCAGCCAGCAGACTAATACTCCCAAGCAGCCAAACAGTACTGGAGAAACGGCTTTTCATCGGTAATGGGTAAAAATAGAAAGATAAAGCACATTGTAAATGCAAAATCAGTACATTTGAAATACCTATACCAATACCGACATGAAAAATACTTTCCTCGTTGCATTTATGCTCCTCTGCACGATAGCCGGAGCACAAACATTTATCCGCAGTGAACTTCCCACGCCGCTCAGTACACCCTGGGAAATTCAATATGGTCCGGATGGATTTTTATGGATCAGCGAAAGTGGCGGACGCATCTCCAGAGTAGACCCATTGAACGGAAACAAAACGGTAGTGTACACAGCGGCTGATTATTACGGAGGCTCACCACTCGAACAATCTCCCTTATGCTTCCAACCCAACATCGGCAGCGGCACACATGGACTCGCCCTCGATCCTGATTTTGGAATCTCCAATCCTACCTATCTCTACCTTGTACACAGTTATAACCACGGCGACACCATCACACCCTATACACGTTTTAAAATTGCCCGTATCACCTGGGACCCGGCAATACAACAGGTAATTGGTGACACAACAATTGTAGATAGTTTAGCAAACGGTTTCGATCACTTCGGCGGACGACTGCTTGCCGTAAAACGTAACGGACAGAATTATCTTTTCTATTCTGCCGGTGACAATGGAATATCTGAAACCAACGGACCCACCTGCTACAATCCACAAACCAACAATCCCAACAACTTTGTACAGGATCCATTTGCATTAAACGGAAAGATCCATCGCTTTAACATGGACGGAAGTATTCCCTTCGATAATCCAATACCCGGAAATTCTTTTTATACACGCGGACACCGAAATCCACAAGGACTCGCTTACAATCCGCAGGAAGATTTGCTATACGACATTGAACACGGTGACCGCACCGACGATGAAATCAATGTACTGTATGCCGGAATGAATTACGGATGGAAAACAGTCAGAGGTTATCACGGCGACAATAATATTCCGGGAGAAGACAGCATCATCGCCAACTACACACCACATCCACTCATCGCCAACGACTCACTTGTGCCGGCACTATTCTCCTGGTGCGATACCATTCCACCAACGTTATTATCACCGCCAACCTGGTGCACAGTAGCGCCCTCTGACGGACTCTTTTACAAAAGCAATATCATTCCGGAATTCAACAATTCATTATTGGTAGTCACATTAAAGGACGGCAACGTAACAGACCAGCAGATGTATTGTGTACGCCTCAATCCCGACGGAAAGAGCGTTGCACCTTCAACTCTACAGCAACCGAATCCAACAACCTACTTCGGTGCTGACCAATTGCTCAACGGAAGACTCCGCGACATCGCCATCTCACCAGACAGCACCACGATCTACCTCGTCAACAACGGAGGCGCGAATGCAGATAAAATTACGGTGTACACTTTGCTGAATGCCGCACTCAACAACGGCAGTAACCTGGCCAACGCTATTACCTTATTGCCAAATCCCACCATTGATGATCTCACTATCCGCACCGACCTTAACTGGACCAGTGCAGAACTCATCGACATCAACGGAAGAATTTGCAGATCGATACCTTCTTCAGAGAAAAAAATATCCACGCTGGAATTGGAAAGTGGCGTGTATTTTTTGAGATTTATACTTGATCAACATGGAACAATTAACAAAAAGTTTATTAAATTGTAAAATTTAACCTAAACCCACCGAATATTTCAAATATTTTTTTACTTTTAGGTCAGTAAACCCTTTTAAATTGATGTTAATGGATTTGTTTTGCTATCGACTTTTGAATAGCTTCTGTCATCAACAGGAGTCTGACCTTGTTATTGGAATTTCCCTTCGCCGGAAAATAACTCATTCTCTTCTCACCTTAAAAATTATTTTAATGTATGAAAACCTATTTCAAACATCTGCTCCTATTCTTATGCTTGTACTTCGCCCATTTGGAAGGGAAATGTCAAGCACCCATCAATGTAAATTTGGTTTATGATTCCATTTCTGTTTGCAAAGAGAATGGCTTTGAAGCCACATTTATTGGAACTGATACTACAAGGATAACAATTCATTACTAGCTTGATTTTAACGGAAACCTTATTAATTCATGTGATGATAATTCAGGGGCCAATCACCAACAAGTTGTTCTGATAGTAGATTCATCGAGTTTTGCATATTCCAATGTCATACACGATACTATCAATGGAACATGGACAGCTACTTTTCCATTTTCAGGGAATGATACCTGCCGGTTGTACTATAAAATATTGATTGATTGTAGCGTTATTCCTGACACGAGTACCGCAACACTGGAACTTGAACAAGTTTGGATTGACTCGCTAACCTCGGATACATTAAGCCTGAACAATAATCCGATTCTGAGTTTACCAGTTTATAAACCGTACATACTTGCAATAATTCCTGCAGGATTTAAGGCGGCCTATCTGGAGACTATTCCACTTCAATTTTTATATAAAAACACCGGCAATACAGAGGCTGATATAATTTTCAACTTTTTACCTGATACCAATGAATATTGTCATCAACTGCCTCAGGATTCGCTTACATATCAGATTGGTTTATCTGGAATCAGAGTTCCATTCATTGCACAAAATGATCTTACGGTTTTACTCGATCCGGGTGATACGTTAATTATTACCCAGTTTGTGCTAAACACTTCCTGTGTAATTTGTGATACCACCACCTGTGACTGCAACCGTCAGGTGAAAATGAATTGGAAATGCAATAATGTGCTGGCTAATTCAGGAGTGTTTTGTGATACATGTGTGAATTTTATTGAATCTAATTATAGAATAATTTCCGCTGATTCAACTAAACTGGTTTCCCGAAGAAATTTGCCTTCGGATGTGAACTTTTATGACAACACCTGCCTGAATGATACCAATGGAGTACAGTGGGAATATGTCGTTTTAAATGAGAAAGGAGAGACACTGGATAGTGTGATCATATCTTTGGAATATAATCCGGATGAATTAATATCCCAACTCACTTTAATCCCAAATTCAAGTGTGAGTTTTACTCCTTATTGCAACCAATGTACAATAAGCGAAATTACTGTATTAAGGGACTCTGCGTTATGTACAAATCTGGTTCCTGATGCGCTAAAATCCAGGCAATTTATAGTTCGCCGGTTTATGGAAAACGATTCTATCGTATTTCGGTTCCGTACCATGAATTGCGGTGAGAACGATACAGCCTTAATAAATCAGGCAAAGTTTTTTAACCATTGGAGCTTTGGTGCATCCGGAAGGTCAATCTGTGGAAATGTAAGTGGCGATCTGACTCCTCCAAAAATAAGCCTATACAGTGGTTCAGGGGATGGGAATCTGAATCAGGTAATTGTTCACTTTCCCAATGTTACAGATATGAGTATCCCGCCCGGTGAAACATTCGGGGACTCCACCATATTTAACATTGATTGCAATGAAATTGTCAGCTCGGTAAACGACCTTCAAGTATTTGGATATAATACTCAACAACTCACTGCATTTAATGGGTGGTTATCTGCTAAAATTCATTGTGAGCAAGGGTTAAGGGTTTCGGAACCGGAGAAGGATGTGTATTTCTTAAACTTATTCAACGGAATCCCTGATACTATTTACCCCGTTTACTACCACGATAGTGTTCCCGATGATCAATGTTTGAAAGGAGATTTTTACTTTTATTTTAGACTTGACACAACCATGTACAAAACGCTCAACAACGGCAAATTTATGTTTGAATTGCAGGCATGTTGTGGAGTAACGGACAATCCTCCTTTTACCGATTACAATGTAGTATTTCATGTTTTGCCCAACGGCATAGATACTTGTTATACATTGGACTTTTCCGATACTACCCATCTATCCTTTCCCAGTTGTACCGGGGTGAATTGTGCTACAGCATGGATACCATTATCAATGACCGGTAGCAGGATTGCTACACACTGCCCGGGGTGTGCTGCACCGGGTATTATCGTTGATAATTATAAAATGCGCCGAAAAACATTTGGCTTCCAGGATTCCGACAATGATGCAATCGCAGATGCAGGCTTTATACCAATAGTAGAGGGTACTTCCTGGTTCACCGGTTACGAAAACTTGCTGGAGTTGAATCAATCTTCCCTTGGGGACATTATTGAAGATAAACTCTGGGCCCATTTTCAACCAGGCGATTCATCATCCGGTGGCTATACCTATGTTCAGATGTATAATTTACCGACCAATATTCGTCTGCCATATTTACAACTTTTGCGGACAATTCCCGCGGGTATTGACACTATGAACTTACAAATTCAGGAGTTTACACTCTATATTGATACCCTTGGAACAGCTGGACTTTGCAAAGATTGTAATGAATTTCAGATACCATCACAGTACAAGACAATGCTGGCTATTCATGTTTCACAAGCAGGCATCGCCAATTATGTAGACATCGATGCGCCCAATAACCGTTGGCTATTCACATTTGAAGCACCTCCCGTAGCAAATGGTAATTTAGGAGATTCGATTATTTACTCAGACAGTTCACTTCCTTTCACCGGCTTTTATGAGAGTCAGCGATACCGACTGAAGGTAACCTATTCCGCTTGTGGTAATTTTACTTCATACAATAACAACGTACCGGATTTTAATGAACTGATTAAACGATCTGAAATTAACAATAAAATGTGGCTTTGCGGACGAAAAATTACTCTAAACATAGTTGACGGTTTAACTAATATGATTAACGATGTTGAAGTATTAGAAGATAGTGGTATAACACTTAATATAAACAACACTGATACAACGTTGACTTTGATGGATTCCAGTTACACCAATAATTATTTGTTCTATTGTGAAACTTTTGGGGGCCTCCATTATTTTCTTTCACAGGATGCTAAGAACTTCAGTGGAATTTCAAATCTACCCGGATGTGAGTATCAGATTTCCGCAATCACCAGAACGGAGCGTGGTGGGTATGAGCAATACCAACGCAGTTACCCTTATGAATTCCGCCCACCGGCGCTTACGGTAGATAGCCTTATTTTTATTGTTCCTACCGGGATGTATATCAAACAATCATTCATCCAACACCAATGCTTTGTTTATGATTTTAGTATCGCTGCTCCAAAGTGGAACAGCACAAATCTAATACCAGTACATTTAACCGATACAGTAGGTATTGTTACTATTTACAACACTCAACTGCCTCAGGGAGTGTGCTTGGACGATATTTCAATGTTTCCTATTTCACCGGGTGATACCAATTTATACATAACTTCCGGATTGAACAATCGGGCAATTTACTTTACATTGGCACCATTGACTTGTGCTGATTCTGGATTTGTGGTAAATGATACCAGCTTAGTTGCTTATTTTAGTAATTATCAACCCACTTGCACAGATAGTATCTTGTGCGGTGAAACTTTTTCCATTGGCAGAAATGCATTTCCAATATCAGGTGTTGCCAACAACTACCATATTCCCAATCTTATTGTACAAACCACTGTTGACACCATTGACCTTTTCCAGAATACCTTTTGTATTGACCTAACCTATACAAACCCAACACGAACAATTAACGGGATTTCAGTGGCTGAGGACGCAGGATTTGTGTACATCCAATTACCCGGCAACCCGGCATTTACCAACTGGCAATTAATTCAGGGCGTTGATACCATTCAACCAGTGAATGGGGTAATTCATGTCGACAGCTCTTTTGCAAATAATGCAACGGTTACATATTCATTATGTGCCCGGGTAAATAGTTGTGATACTTTGCCTACTATTGTAATTAAAACCGGATGGAAT
>JAGOJO010000041.1 GCA_017995075.1 Bacteroidia bacterium
CTTAATCCGCCATCGATAGGGATGTTTGGATTGCAGTTTTGAGCAAAAAGAGGCAATGCCATGAAAGTCATCATAGCAGCGATCGGGAGTGATTTGGTCAGTATATTTTTCATGTGTATGAATTTACGAGTCTAATATGCAATTATACAATAAAATTACATGCGATGCAAGACTTTTTTGAATTATTTAATTAACAATTTGATGAGAGGATTTTCGCCTCATTTTCAGAGATGTTTTGGAGGGAAGTAGGTATAAAAGAAAAGGCTGCCCGTTAGAGCAGCCTTTTCTTTTATCGGGAGAGATCGATTAGTCGATCATCACACGGATTTGTTCAGAAACTCCGTTGATCTGGATGTTGATAAAGTAAACGCCGGAAGCCATTTCGCTTACAACAACGTTTCTTTGATTCATACCAGCAACTGCTGTTCCACGCTCAGTCATAACAACGCGACCAGCGATATCAACCATGTTCAGGTTGAAGTCAGCACCTTCGGTTCCGTTGAATACGATAGTAGCAAGATCAGTAGCAGGATTTGGATAAACGTTCAGAGCTGTAGCAGCACCGGTTTCACCAACACGGATACAGTTACCGAGGTCGATCGCAATTCCATTCAATGAACGGATAGCACCTGTTCCACAACCATTGGTAGCAGATACAGTTACTGATTGTCCAACAGTTGGGTTAGTTCCCCAGTTTACGAAGATATCTTTAGTACCCTGACCGCTTGCAATTGTAGCGATACCAGGAACTGTCCAGTTGTAAGTAGAAGCACCTGCAACAGTAGCTACAGAGTAAGGAACGTTAGCTTGTCCTGGGCAGATAGACTGGTCACCAGTGATAACACCAGGTAAACCAGGAGCACCTGTTACAGACAGGTTACGGGTTCCACCGTTACCACAACCGTTAGCGCTTTGTACAGAGATATTACCACCACCGTAAGAACCAGTGAAGTCAACAGTGATTGTGTTAGTACCATTTCCGCTTACGATAGAAGCTCCAGCAGGAACTGACCAGTTGTAAGAAGTAGCACCAACTACGTTAGCACAAGAGTAAACAACACCTAATGAACCGCAAACACCGGAAGCTTGTCCGCTGATTGAAGCTGAAGCAGGTGGTACATTCAGGCTAAGAGCACGGTTACGTGCAGCACCAACTCCACAAGAGTTAGCAGCGCTTACAGAGATAACACCACCAGTGTAAGCTCCGCTTACAGATACAGAGATTACGTTAGTACCTGCACCACCAACGATTGACATACCTGTAGGCAATGTCCAAACGAAACTTGTAGAACGGGCTACGAGTGAAGTAGAGTAAGTAACAACATCACCAGGACAAACTTTAACTGGTCCAGAGATAGAGTTAGGCATTACAGGCTTAGTATAGTTGATGTCAACCAATACTGAACTTGCTACACCAGCACCGCAAAGGTTTGATGGAACTACAGAGAGGTTTCCGATAACACCTGCACTGATAGCAGCTGGTGACCATGAAACGAAGATAGAGGTAGTACCCTGACCAGTTACGATAACCATACCTGCAGGAACTGACCATGTGTAAGTAGTAGCATCAGCAACAGGAGCGATTGAGAATGTAGCAGAACCTGTAGCAACTGGTAAGCACTGAACAGCTGGACCAGAGATAGCACCGGCAACCAGGATGTTTTCGTCAGTTAAACCATCGCAATCATCATCGATTGAGTTACAAACTTCAGTAGCAGCTGGGTTAACAGCAGCGTTGTTATCATCACAATCAGTGTTGTCAGATACATATCCAACTGGAGCACCGTTACAAGTACTTACTGTAGAAGAAGCATCACCATAGGTGTCACCATCTGCATCAGCATAGTAAGTAACGAAAGTTAAACCGTCGTCAACTAAAGTGTTACAATCATCATCGATGTTGTTACAAACTTCAGCAGCACCAGGGTAAACTGAAGCATTGTTGTCATCGCAGTCACCACCACATGTAGTGTATGTATCACCGTCAAGATCGAAATCTTCATCAGTTAAACCATCGCAATCATCATCGATAGAGTTACATGATTCAGATGCAGCTGGATTGATTGATGGGTTTGCATCGTTACAATCTGACAAATCAAGTGTATATCCAACAGGAGCAGAAGTTTCGCAACTTAAGATGCTGGCACCTTCATTCCCGTAAGTATCACCATCTGCATCAGCATAGTAAGTATAAACTGGAGTTTCAACTGTTACTGATTGTGAAGTTGAATAACATGTGTCAAGGCCACCTAGAGTGTAGGTGATAGTATGAACACCAGCACCAGCTGCAGCAGGATCAAATGAAGAACCTGTAACGCCAGGACCAGAGAAAGTACCACCAGCAACAGTTCCTGTCAAGGAAACTGAAGCAGCATTTTCACAAATAGTTGATGGAAGGCCAGAGAAAGAAGCATCAGCTGGACCGAAGTCGTCAATACGAAGTGCAAATGCATTGTTTACACCAGTTAAGTAACCATCAACTTGAATGTATACTGTTTCACCTTCTAATAAGCAGAAACCTCTTGCATAAGCATTGAATGGACTACTAGCAGAATCGTCATTTGCTGCCCAAAGTGTTCCTAAAGCAGAAGTAAGATCACCGCAAGCAGAAGCTTTCCAAACAGCTACCTGACTATCCCATCCTGGAACAGCGAATCCGTAGCGGCCTGAACCTCCTGTTGGAACTGTGAATGTGAACCAAACTGTGTTGCTAATTGTTCCTGATGGAGCAGGACACCAGCTGTTATTTCCATTACAAGCAGTAGTTGGTGCCTGTGCTTCACCTGGTTCTACAGTAGCTCCATTATTAGTGAATGGACCATTTACACCGATGTTTACAGGAGTTGCATTACATACATTGTCATTCTGAATAGTAACCACAGTTGTAACAACGTTTGAAATAGCATTTGTACAACCAGGTACTGAAGTAACCAGTTGTATTTCATAAGTTCCTACTGCACTGTAGAAAATGTTTTGTGGGTTGTTTGTTGCACCAGATACGTTTGCGAAAGTTCCGCTTGGCAACAAACGAGCTTGCCATTGAAGAGCGCCGTTTTCACCTGAACTGGTGTAAACTGCAACTTGGTTAGCATATACTGAAGCAGGGCCGGAAATATCTCCAGCTGCTGGTGGGTCAACGGCTTCAACAAATACAGATGATGAAGGAACAGTAGATGCACCGCATGTTACAAGACACTGGAAATAGCTGGTAGCAGTTAATCCATTGTAGTTGAAGGATGCTGATGTAGCTCCACCAATGTTTGACCAGGTACTTCCATCAGGTGATTCCTGCCATTGGTAAGTTTGACCGGCACCTGTAGTATTTCCATTAAGGCTAAGTACAATATTTACAGATCCACCACTGCAGAATTGAGAAACTGTAGAAAGAGCTGTTCCTGCAGTTGGAGGGTCAATACATGCCGGCTCATTTTGAATGTCTACCAGGTAGTCTTCAACTTCACCATAAGAAAATGTTCCGCATGAAGAAGGAGCAACATCTTCACGGATAATAACACGCATTCCGGTTAACCCTGTTGTTGTTCCACTTGGAATTGTGAAGTTAAATGTAGGTACAGTATTTAAACCTGTAGTCAGACCATAAGCAGCAACTTTTTCATTTGTTTCGTTGAACGCACCATCATGATCAAGATCCATGTAAACATGTACAAATGCACCATAGTGGTAACCTGAGCATGAACCATTGCGAACACGCATTGTTTGTGGTGAATTGATATAGAGTAATGGAGCAGGTACAGCAGTATTATTTGTGTAAGTTTCACATGCTGAAGCAGCAGTACCAACATAAAGTGAACCTAATTGTACTGAGTCAATTTTGGTGTCAGCTGAGTTGGTTGAACTTGCAGCGCAGTAGCAGTTATAGAAATTGTTAACTCCAACCAGAATTGGGTTTGAAGTTCCAGGACTTCCTGCGCAAGTAACAATACACTGATAGTAAGTAGCGCTTGATTGAGTAACTGATTGAGTAGCTGCATCAGTTCCGAAGTTGGTCCAGCTAGAACCATCCGGTGAACTTTGCCATTGGTAAGAAACACCAGTACCTGTAGTTGCATTTTGTAAACTTAAGTTAAATGAAGTTCCAGAGCAGGAATTTGCAACACTTGATAAAGTATTTCCAGGGTTAGGAGTACCTGTACAAGGAGTTGCTACAGCTGGCACAGTCAGGTTGAAAGTTCCTGGGCATGGGCTGTTTGGTGTAGGCCAGGTATCAAACATGACATAATACTGAACTCCATTTGTAATCGTTATGTTCAACGATTTTGAAGATGCAGATGATGCAACTGATCCGATACAAGTTCCACCAGAGGTAGGACATCCTGCATAAACAGTAATTCCTGTCCAGGTTTGACCAGAATAACTTACAGTTGCTGACCCTGAAGCAAGGGCAGTGAAAGTGTATAAGGCTTCTAATCCGCCTTTGTAGCTTCCGCTTCCGCAAGTGGTGGAGTTAGCTGAAGTAATGTCATTCGTACCTCCACAGGTTACTGATACTGCTGTATAGTTCTGATATGCAAGCACAGTTGCACCACCGCAGGTAGTCGCTTTTGCCTGATACGTGAACAGAGATAGAGCAAATACAATTACCCATGTCCCGAGAATTGACCATAGGGTAAGCCCCGTGGCCGAATTCTTTGTTCCCCTGAGAGAAGGTGATTTTCCTCTCGAAGAATACACATTTGTGTAGTTTTTGTTTTTCATGTTATATTTATTTAGTGTTAGTATTTACGCGTTTAATGTTTAGTAAATGGTTTTATAGAGCCATGTGAAATGGTTCACCTTGAAGAGTGCTCTGAATTTTCATGCTTATTGTTCGAACTTTAGATGTTTAAGTCGGGTTTTCCGGATCCGCGACTCAATAACAAATATATGGGTTGTATTGACATATGCAAGTTTTTTTTAAGATTGGGTAAACTGATCTTTAGCATTTTGTTAATTAGATTCTCTGCAATGTATTGATAATCACGTTAACGGGATTAATCAACAGGTGTTCGAATTTTTTTTGGACTTTGGTGAATGGTCATAAACTGTGGGTGAATGTTTGTAAGGTGTATTTGGTTGTTTAAAATTTTTATTAGAAATTACTTGACTTGTATTTGTTTTTGTTTTTAACTTGCAAGGTTAATGGTGCTTTTTATGGAGTTTTACACCTTTATTTTCCCCCTAACATGTAATTAATTAAAGGCGAAAATGCTTATGAAAAAGCTATTCACTCTATCGCTTCTGCGCTATGCATTGGTGTTAATGAGTATGAGTGTATTGGGAGATTTAACCTCTGCCCAAGCACAATCAAATGTTAGTTATTGGCAACAATGGTCGAAGGAGAGAGAACTTACAGCTCCTAAACGTTATGCCTATCCGAACTCATTTATTGGAGTTTCGCTGAATACGTATCAGCTTCGTGTATTGCTTCAACAAGCACCAATGGAATTTACAGTGGCAGCGGCTCAAAGTCCGTTGGTTATTTATATGCCATTGGCTGATGGAAGTTTCGCTCGCTTTGGTATTGTTCAGTCTACAGTGATGGATCCGGCGCTGGCTGCAAAATATCCGGATATTAAAACATATTCCGGTCAGGGCATTGATGATCCTGCAGCTATACTGAAAATGAGTTTGAGTCCTATTGGATTTCATGGTATGATCCTGTCGCCTAATGGCAGTGTCTTTATTGATCCATGGACTTCCGGCAATAATGTGGATTGTATCGTATATAATAGAGATGATTTCAAACCATATCAGTCGTTTACCTGTGAGACCGATGATACTCATAATTCTAAGGCGACGCGTCAGTACGGGTCAATAGCCTCCGGGGCAACGTTTCGTTCTCATGGTACTACACTTCGGAATTATCGCCTGGCTCTTTCTTGCACAGGAGAATATGCTGCATTTTATGGAGGTACTAAGGCGGGTGCAATGGCCGGTATGGTTGCGTCAATGAATCGCGTAAATGGTGTGTACGAATCTGAGGTAGCGGTACGTATGACGATGGTTCCTAATAATGATACACTGATTTATCTTAATGCAGCAACCGATCCTTTTACAAATACTAATGGCTCAACAATGTTAGGGCAGAATATTACTACATGTAATACTATCATTGGGTCTGCGAACTATGATATCGGTCACGTATTCAGTACCGGCGGTGGTGGTGTCGCTTATCTGGGTGTACCTTGTACTGCAAATAAAGCAGGTGGTGTAACAGGTTCCGGTAGTCCAGTTGGAGATGCTTTCGATATCGATTATGTTGCTCACGAGATGGGACACCAGTTTGGCGGATCGCATACCTTCAATGCAAGCACAGGTTCTTGTTCCGGAAATAGAACGGCTTCTGCAGCTTTCGAGCCTGGAAGTGGAATTACAATCATGGCTTATGCCGGAATTTGTACTGCGACGAATAACCTCGCTCCGAATAGTATTGCTTATTTCCATACATATAGTTTTGATCAGATTACAACATATATAACTACAGGAAGTGGAAATTCATGTCCTACAGCTACGGCCACAGGAAACACTCCGCCAACCGTAACGCCTTCAGCACTTAACTATACCATACCTTATCAAACTCCGTTTACATTGACAGCATCCGGTAGTGATGCTAACGGTGATGCCTTAACGTATTCCTGGGAAGAATATGATTTGGGTGCTTCCGGTAACTGGAATGCTCCTGTGGGAGATGCTCCTATTTTCCGTCCTTTTTCTCCTGTGACAAGTGGTTCCCGTACATTTCCTAAAATTTCTGATATTGTAAATAATGTAACTACTATCGGTGAGATATTGCCATCTTATGCGCGTACTCTTAAGTTCCGTATTACCGTTCGCGATAACCGTGTAGGTGGTGGTGGAGTGATGCATCCTGATGATACCGTGAGAGTGAATGTGATTAATACAAGTGCACCGTTTAGTGTTACCGCACCAAATACTGCGCTTACATGGACATCCGGGCAGCCTGCTACCGTTACCTGGAATGTATCTTCAACTGATCTGGCTCCGATTTCATGTGCGAATGTGTCGATTTTACTCTCTACAGATGGTGGATTTACTTATCCGATTACTCTGATTGCTTCTACGCCAAATGATGGTTCGCAAACAATTACAGTGCCTGCGAATATTACTACAACTGCTCGTGTGAAAGTACAGGCAGTAGGAAATATCTTCTTCGATATATCGAATGCAAACTTTACAATTCAGAGCGGATCTGCAGTGCTTTCAGTGCTGAACACTGATCCTTTGAGCAGTAATACTATTTGCGCAGGGCAGGCTATTACTGTGGGTTATACCGGCGATGGTCCCGCGAATGCAGGAAACGTATTTACCGCACAATTATCTAACAGTGCAGGATCATTTGCTGCTCCGGTAGCGATTGGTACATTGAGTTCTACTGCTTCTTCAGGTTCCGTTTCCTGTGTGATTCCGGGTGGAACAGCACAAGGAACTGGTTACAGAATCCGTGTGATCTCTTCCAATCCTGCATTGACCGGTGCCGATAATGGTACAAATGTTACCATCAATTCTACTGTAGGTTCCACAGGTGCTATTTCAGGTCCTTCTACTGCTTGTCAGGGCCAGGCCGGACTTGTATTCAGTATTCCTGCTGTTACCAATGCAACTACGTATAACTGGGTTCTTCCTTCCGGTGCAAGTATTACAGCTGGCTCTGGAACCAATAGTATAACGGTAAGTATATCCGCAAGTGGCGCGTCAGGTAGTATTACTGTAACGCCCTCTAATAGTTGTAGTACAGGATCCACCTCTTCGGCATTTTCACTGACAGTAAACCCGCTGCCTGGTGCTGCCGGTGCTATCAGCGGATCAGGTTCAGTTTGCCCTGGACTCAGTGGAGTGGTTTATTCTGTTCCTTCAATTGCTAATGCAACCAGTTATTCCTGGACATTACCTTCAGGTGCAAGTATAGCCAGTGGAGCAGGTACAAATTCTATCACTGTTAACTTTAGCGGTGCGGCAACCTCAGGTTCAATCTCTGTTTATGGTTTGAATAGTTGTGGTAACGGTACTTCTTCAGTGATGACTGTAGCTGTGCAGGCAGCACCTACTGCTCCGGTAATTACCACACCCGGAAGTACTACAGCTTGTAGTCCCGGAGGTGTTGCACTTTCATTTACATCCCTTCCCGGATTTCAATATCAGTGGAGAAAGAATGGAGTAAATATTCCTGGAGAAACAAGTGATACCTATTTCGCAACAAGCACCGGTAACTATGATGTTGTGGCATCAATAATACCAGTCGCCATGCAAACATTTAATAGTACAACTTCACCTGTAATTCCGGATAATTCCTGTACAGGTGCAAGTAGTGATATTATAGTAAGTGGTTATAATCTGCCCGTTCGTTCTTCCGGTATTTATATTCAGATGAATATTGCACATACATGGGTTGGTGATCTGGATATATTTCTTGAATCTCCAACTGGTGAACGGTTGGGTCTAAGTGATCAAACCGGTAATGTGAATAATGGAAGTGATAATTTCACCAATACCGTGTTTGCAGATTCAGGTGCTGCCCAGATTCCAATTTCCGGTGCACCGTATACCGGACTATTTAAACCATGGACATCCTTGTTTACAGTTACAAGTTGTGCAGGTTTAACCACCACCTTGACTACTTTTGGTGGATTTGGTAGCGGATCAATCATTCCGAATGGTAGCTGGAAATTGAAGGCGTATGATCGATTCAGTACTGATGGAGGTAACATTACCAATTGGAGCATTACTTTCCCGTATATCGGTCAAAATTGTGATGCAGTTTCCAATGTTGTTGCTGTTACTATTAACCCTTCACCCGTTATTGCCACTGTTACGCCTTCTTCCGGCCCTGTAGGTACTCCTGTTACTATTACCGGTAGTGGTTTCACAGGCACCTCCAATGTTGCATTTAACGGAGCTTCTGCGGTGTTTACAGTGGTTAATGATGGTCAAATCACTACTACTGTTCCTGTGGGAGCTACAACAGGAAATCTTAGTGTAACAAATACCTGTGCAACCGTAAATGCTCCTTCTGTATTCACGGTTCCTTCTACTGCAACACTTAATGTGCGATTGCTGATTGAAGGGTATTATAACAGTACTACGAATCAGATGACGGCAGCAGCTGCACCTGGTGTGAGTGATACTGTTACAGTTGAATTGCATAACACAACTGCTCCATATACATCGGTTTATTCAGTGAATGTTGCGTTGAATTTAATCGGTCAGGGTAGTATAACCTTACCTGCCGGTTATCTCGGTAACTCTTATTATCTGGTGTTCAGACACCGCAACGCACTTGAAACATGGAGTAAAAATCCGGTCACAATAAGTGCAATTACCAATTTTGATCTCACCCAATAAGAAAACAAGTAAAAAAGAAAGGGCTGCCTCGTAGTGAAGCAGCCCTTTCTTTTTTGCTGTAATGATTAGTCTTCTTTCATGTTATGGAAGACGTTCTGCACATCGTCATCATCTTCCAGCCGCTCAATTAATGAGTGAACTTCTTTTTGTTGCTCAGGTGTCAATGCCGTATAGTTGGTAGGAATGCGATCAAGTTCTGCACTGATGATGGTGATTCCCTTTTCTTCCATTCCTTTTTGCATTTTTCCAAAGTCAGTGAAGGAGGTAATCACATAAATCCCATCTTCTTCTTCTGTTACTTCTTCAGCGCCAAAATCAATAAGTTCCAATTCAAGTTCGTCGAGACTGAACTTACCTTTCTCAATGGTGAATATTCCCTTACGGTCGAAGATAAAGTCGAGGGAGCCGGTTTTACCTAACGCGCCGTTTCCTCTGTTGAAATGCATCCGGATATTGGCCACAGTTCGGGTGTTGTTGTCTGTTGCAGTTTCTACAACTACGGCAATACCATGCGGACCATATCCTTCAAACACCACTTCTTCGAGATCCTTTTCGTTTTTGTTGGCAGCCCGTTGAATTGCCGCTTCCACACGATCTTTTGGCATGTTTAGCGATTTGGCATTTTGCAATACCATGCGTAATCGCGGGTTAGCATCGGGATTCGGACCACTCAGCTTTACAGCAATGGCGATCTCCTTACCAATTCTCGTAAACGCTTTAGAAGCCTTGGCATTGTTGGCTGCCATTTTATGTTTACGTTTTTCAAATGCGCGTCCCATAATTTCAGGTCTTTAAGTAAGTTAGTTTTATTTCGTTCCGAGAGTATATTTCCGACTCTCTGTTCGTTGACTTGTTGGTTGTTCAAATTTACACATTGAAACGGAAGTGCATCATGTCGCCATCCTGTACAATGTATTCTTTTCCTTCAATGCTGAGTTTGCCGGCATCTTTGCAGGCTGTTTCTGAACCCAGACTTACGAAGTCTTCATAATGAATAACCTCAGCACGGATGAATCCTTTTTCGAAGTCAGTGTGAATAACACCTGCAGCCTGTGGAGCTGTCATTCCTTCGTGAATAGTCCAGGCTCTCACTTCCTTCTCACCGGCAGTAAAGTAAGTTTGAAGTTGCAAAAGTGTATAGGCCGATTTAATCAACTTCGCAACACCTGATTCATGCAGTCCGAGGTCAGAGAGGAATGCCGCTCTGTCTTCAAAACTTTCAAGCTGTGCAATATCTGCTTCAATGGCGGCTGCAATGACGAGGATTTCTGCATTCTCATCCTTTGTAGCCTCACGAACAGCATCTACGTATTTATTTCCGCTAACCACTGATCCTTCGTCTACGTTGCAGACGTACATTACCGGCTTTGCAGTAAGCAACCATAAATCCGCAGCCAGTTTCCAGTCGTCCTCGGTAAGAGGGGCTGAGCGGGCAGATAAACCTTTTTCCAGATGTTGCTTCAGGACAGTGTATACTTCAAAAGTCTTTTTAGCATCTTTATCGGTACCCACTTTCGCCTGCTTCTCGATCTTCTGCATCCGCTTTTCTACAGTATCCAGATCTTTCAGCTGCAATTCATAGTCGATCGTTTCTTTGTCACGTACCGGATTTACACTTCCATCAACGTGAACTACGTTCGGGTCTTCAAAACAACGAAGTACGTGCAGGATGGCATCGGTTTCGCGGATATTCCCGAGGAACTGATTGCCCAATCCTTCGCCCTTGCTGGCACCTTTAACGAGCCCGGCAATGTCTACAATTTCAACAGTGGTTGGAACTACTCGTTGTGGTTTAACCAGTTTTTCGAGGACATTCAGACGGTCGTCCGGTACCGTAATGACACCCAGATTGGGCTCAATGGTGCAAAAAGGAAAATTAGCCGCCTGGGCTTTTGCATTTGATAAACAATTAAATAGAGTTGATTTTCCGACATTTGGAAGCCCAACGATTCCGCATTTTAATCCCATAATTCGCTTTTCTGAAACAGCGCGCAAAGGTAACGCTTTGTTTGCTCTTTCACTATAGATGGCCGTACTTCGCATGATTAAATCTGTAGGCCATGGACACAAGGGTGCAATTGAGTTATTGGGAGCGGGAATCTTATTTTGAAGATATTGATTTGCTGATTGTTGGTGGTGGTATTGTTGGTTTGAATGCGGCGTTGAATGTCAAGGAACTTCAATCGGATCTACGGGTGTTGGTGATTGATAGGGGTTTGTTTCTACCCTATGGGGCCAGTACCCGCAACGCCGGATTTTCCTGCTACGGGAGCATGACTGAGTTATTGGATGATTTGCAAACAACTTCCAGAGAGGCTGTATTTGAATTGGTGGATAAGCGGTACAGAGGATTGGTGCGATTGAGGGAGATGTTGAAGGAGGAGGATATCGGTTATGAGCCATTGGGCGGTTTTGAAGTATTTACGGATTCAGATCAGAAGGCTTTCAGTGAATGTGAAGTTCGCATGGAAGATTTTAATGCTGAGCTGAAAAAAATTACAGGAAACAATTCAACTTATTCGGTGGTTGATCATGCAATAGCGCAGTTTGGTTTTGTGGGAGTGCAGCATCTCATAAAGAATAGTGGGGAAGGGCAGTTAAATACTGGTAAATTGATGAAAGCTCTGTTACGGAAGGTGCGGAGTGCAGGTGTGGAAGTGCTGACAGGGATTGAGATTACGAACTGGACTTCCGGCACTGAAGGATTGACCTTCGATACGGCTCAGGGGTTTTCTTTTAAGTCGCGTAAAATGCTGGTCACTACCAATGCTTTCGCCCGGCAGCTGTTGCCTGCTTTAGATGTTGTTCCCGGGCGCGCTCAAGTGCTGATTACTTCTCCGGTGGAGGGACTAAAAGTGAATGGTGCCTTTCATTATGAAAAGGGTTATTATTACTTCCGGAATGTAGGTGATAGAATTCTTTTTGGCGGTGGTAGAAATCTCGATTTTAAAGCCGAGGAAACAACGCAGTTTGATCTCACCGATATCGTGCAGAATCGACTGGATGAACTTTTAAAAACAATGATTCTGCCAGGACAATCCTATACAATAGAACAACGATGGAGTGGAATTATGGGGTTAGGCCCTGTAAAGTCTGCCATCGTCGAGAAAATTAATGATTCAGTTTTTTGTGCAGTGCGGATGGGCGGAATGGGTGTGGCAATTGGAAGTCTGATCGGAAGGGAAGCTGCAGAGCTGATAACGAGCCGGAAATAATCCTTATTCCCTCGCCAATTTGTATCTGTTAAACCTCTGAAAACCGAACTCCGTTTTCGCGCAGGAATTCTTTTATCACTGAAGCGTGCACACATTGTCCAACATGCAAAAATGGTGTGTTCGTTACTTTTTTAGAGCTAACACCCATATTCACATCATGGTTTTCAAGGTCGAATCCGAGGTGCAGATGTCGGGTTGAACTTTGCATGCCGTATACAAATCCTTCCGGATCAAAAAGTGGTCCGCCTGATTGTCCGCGTAAGCCAGGTGAGCTCATTTCAATCCCGGCAATTTGTCCGTTTTGGGCAATCAGTCGTGTGATGATTCCTTCAATCGGGAAGGCAGGTGAACGCGGATTTCCTTCTTTTGTCCACTCAATATCATCTTTCTGATAATTGTACGTGTAGTTGGTAAACTCCGGAAAAGGGAAGCCTAGCCGGCATAAAAATCTACCGGGCATCGCCATATTATCATCAGGAATAAATCGTGCACCGCCTGAATAGTAGATTTTGCTGAAACCTTTAAACTGGATAATGGCAAGGTCGGCAGTAGGGTGGAGTTGGCAATCGAAACCGGAGATACGGTCAAAACAGGACACGAAATAATGCTTCATCTGCACAATACTCTGCGCATGATACCCGAATTGCAATTCCAGTTCCTTCAGATGAACATCATAGGTTTCGTCATTCTTAAGCCGGAACCTCGATTGAGTAAATAAGAGGTATTGCTGATTGATCTTCTCTGAATTAACCAGCTGTTCGGCTACATGTCTGCAAGTTACTGCCACGCCCTCGTTGTTTACAAAAAATAAGGTGGCAGCTCCCGGAGATACCTTCCCCGATCCATATCCACGGAGGATCGAATGGATCGGTCGGGTGTACCGGTTTATTTCTTCAATTGACTTTACAAACATGTCAGACTTGTTCCTTTTATCGGAATCTGTTTTCTTTGAGGTAAAATTACAAACCTTCTGCCATGAAAATTGCACTTAAGTATGGATTAATCTACAGCGGTATTAACATTCTGTGGACCCTGTTAATGTTTATCACTGAACTGAATCGGTCGGATTATGCCTGGGTTTTCAACCTTATTGCGGTTGTTATACCTGTGATTTGCATAATAATGGCGATTAAAGAGTTCAAAGCTGGTCCTGGCGCAGGATTTATGAGTTTCGGACAGGCCTTCAAACACGGGATGGTCATCTGTCTTGTTGGCGGAATTATTTTCGGAGCATTCAACGTAGTGTACCTCCAGTATATTGATACCAACTTTATGGAGTTTCAGATGCAAAAGCAAGTGGATAAAATGGCGGAGATGGGTATGTCGGAAGGTGATATCGAAAAAGCGATGGCGCGTGGAGCAGATTTTCAGACCCCTTTCTGGATGTTCACAATGGCCATCGTTGTAAGTCTGATTTTCGGTTTAATCCTTAGCCTGATTATGGCGGCTATCCTCAAGAAAGAAAATCCGGATGCATCACCATTTGATGCTGCTGCATAAAAATGAAATTGGCATAAAAAATCCCGTTGTTTCATTGCAACGGGATTTTTTCTTTTAGAGCGACTCTATTGTTCGTCGGATAATATTGACACATTCCATTAACTGTTCCTCTGTTATAACCAATGGTGGAGCAAAGCGGATAATATCTCCATGTGTTGGTTTTGCCAGTAATCCGTTTTCCTTAAGTTTCATGCAAACATCCCATGCATCTATTCCGTCTTTCTCCTTTATCACAATGGCGTTCAGAAGACCTTTTCCCCGCACTTCAGTTACTCTATCGGATTTGATTTTCCGAAGTTCTGTACGAAGTATTTCTCCCAGGTATTGAGCGTTATCAGCCAGTTTTTCGTCGAGTACAACTTGCATTGCTTCCATGGCTACTTTGCAGGCCAGCGGATTTCCTCCATACGTTGATCCATGCTCGCCCGGTTTAATAGTCAGCATGATTTCATCGTCAGCAAATACGGCAGAAACGGGGAGCAATCCTCCGGATAAAGCCTTTCCCAAAATGAGAATGTCAGGTCGGACACCTTCATGATCGCAGGCCAGCATTTTTCCTGTACGTGCAATTCCCGTTTGAACTTCATCTGCAATAAACAGTACATTCTTCGATTTACAGAGGTCGAATGCCTTTTTCAGATAGCCTTCTTCCGGTACAACTACTCCAGCTTCCCCTTGAATAGGTTCGAGCATCAAGGCAGCTATATTGGGGTCTTCCAACGCTTTTTCCAGTGCGGAAAGGTCATTGTAGGGGATCAGTTCGAAGCCTGGCATAAACGGTCCAAAACCTTCGAAGCTGGATGGATCTGTAGAGGTGGAAATGGCGGAAAGTGTTCTTCCCCAGAAGTTGCCTTCTACGAATAGGATTTTTGCTTTGTTTTTCTCAACGCCTTTTACATCATAAGCCCAGCGTCGTGCCAGTTTAACAGCGGTTTCTCCGCCTTCTACGCCGGTGTTCATCGGGAGTAATTTATCGTAGCCGAAAAGCTGAGTCATGAAGGCTTCGTATTCACCGAGGATGTCGTTATGGAAGGCGCGGGATGTAAGTGTGAGTCGGGATGCCTGGTCGATCATGGCCTGTACAATCCGGGGGTGACAATGACCCTGATTTACCGCTGAGTAGGCAGAGAGGAAATCGAAATATCGTTGCCCTTCTACGTCCCAGAGATAAACTCCTTCACCGCGGGTGATCACTACAGGAATGGGATGGTAATTATGAGCACCATGTTTTTCTTCGAGTTCTATTGCCCGCTGGCTGCTGATAAGTGGTTGTTCGAGACGCATGATTTAAGAATATGCGCAAAGGTAGTGAATGGCGGGGGAGGCATCAATCTTTTTTGGCGAATCCTGCTGCTTACCGGATAAGTGTGACGGAACCGGTGCGCTGGTAGCGGTCGTTTTTGTCGTAGCCGGTGTAGCGAATGAGGTAGGCATAGACACCTTCCGGACATTCCCGGCCCTCAAATTTTCCATCCCAGCTTCCCTCCGGTGATTTGGTGAAGAATATTTGTTGACCCCATCGGTTGAAAACGCTGATCTCTATTTCCCGAACAAATGAAAATCCGGGCGACCAGGTATTGTTTCGGTCATCTCCGTTGGGTGTAAAAGCATTGGGAATATAGACGAGGGGCGACTGAATAAGTTCGGTTTGGTTGGATGAACTGGTGGCGTTGAGTCCGCCCGGTCCCTCTGTTGCAAGAATGCGATAACTGTTGAGCCCACCCTTTGTGCTGATTGTAAAATCTTCAAACGCATAAACAGAAGCGGGATTCATTGCAATCTGTGCGAAGCTGAACCCATTGCTCTCGGAACCCCTCTCCAGCGAATAGTTGGCGACATCTCCGGCCCAGCCTTCGTAGGATGTCCAGAAGAGGCGATTGGAAAACTGGGTGCTTTCTCCGGTGAGAAGGATGGTGCAGGATTCATTGCTGTATTCACTTTCATTGCTACAGAAGTTTACATTTTTCATCCGGTAGCAGTAAGAATATTTGTCAGGGAATACTCCGAAATCGGTATAACGGTAAGGCGTATACCCTGTTAATGATGCGATTACTGAAAAGCTGCTGCCCGGTTCATTGTAACGTCGTTCAATCAGATAAGTGCTGTATGGACCATCAGGAAAATCTGCCCAGATTATCTCTATCGACTCATCTCCCGGATTTACACTTACACTGCTGATGTAGTTAACGTTTTTATTCTCCTGAGATAAAGTGCAAAGTGTGTCTGAAAATAAGCTGACTTCTCCACAGGTATTAGTTGCTGTAATGTAATAGCAATAATCATTGCTCAGCGGATCGGGAGCGGAGGAGTCTCTGAGCATCAATGCAGATGGGTCAGTGTCTTGTTTGATTAACAGGAATGCGCCTCCGTTTTCGCTTCGGTAAAGGCTGAAGTATTGAAAGTAGCGGGGAATGATGTCCGGTTGAGGATTTTTGTGAATCGTGACAATGCTGTCGGATAATTCCAGGCAAAGCAGATTGGGTTTTTCAACCACCGGAACCGGGCGGACCCTGATAGTGATTTTACCAATGGCTAATAACGGTAGTGGACATCCGTTATCAGTAATCTCATATTGCAGATGATAAACCGAATCACGTCCTTGCCAGCATTGAGTGTACCAGCAAAACTCTACACTTGCAGAATCCAATCCGCTGGTATCTGATGAAATTGCGTAGGGAGGAGCAAGTCCCGCTGCCGGCGATTGTGCAAAAACTTCACCCATATGTTTCAAAAAGACCGAATCCCCATCCGGATCAACCGCCGAAACGATGAAGCAGAGTGTATCGGTCTCATAGATATCATAGTCGGCATTGAGTGCAGTGGGCGATAGGTTAGGTACTGTGTTATCTGTGCAGGGAATTACCGTGAATTCGATCTCCCGTTTTATTTCTCCGATCTTGACTCCGTTGCGGTATTCATACACTGTTACTGCCATGGCGAAGAGTCCGGCAAAATCAGGAATCCCCTCTACCAGCCCCGTTGCACTGTTGATCGTAAGAGGAAGATTGCTGCCACAGATATTTGCATTCCCATAGCCGACTTCCCAGATAACATCGTTGTAGGGTTCAGGCGGACAATAATCATTTCCTCCTCCGGGAGAATTGGAAGCACTGAACGGATTAGGATCCATATTGCTGCTGTTTCCTCCGGCAATAGGAGTAGTCAGTGCGTATACAAGTGAGTCGCCATCCGCATCAGTTGCATCAAAATTAAACCGGAAGAACTGGTTGATACATGCAAAGGGAAGAGGTGGACTGTTAAATACCGGACTACTGTTAAAGATTGCCGGATCGGTCATCTCATGATAAAACAGCATCGGTGTCCGATCAGGAATCTGCAAGTTGGTCACGGTACTATTTCTGCAACACCGTTCCCAAACAAGATAGTAGCCATTGGAATTCGGAGGAAGTGTAATAGTCCTTACATAATCACCGATCTCCATGCATACAGCTGGAGGTGGTATACAGGCTGATCCGGTTAAAGCCAATGGGTAGATGCTATTCAGGTCTACATGAAAAGAATCCTGCAATGCATTGGTGTTTTTTACATACGCTGTAATGATAATCGTAGGGTCGAAGTTTGCCGCCGCCGGATTGGAGCAGTCACGATAAAGTGTAAGCCTGATTTCAAAGTTGTTACCACCTACCCATGTGCTCGTAAGGTCTCCCCCTGCAATATGATAGGCCTGAACATGCAATAACGACATGCAAAGGAAAACGAAGGAAAGTAGGGCTGTTTTCATGGATTCCTTGAACATCAAAGTTACCTAAATTTGCACTTCAAAACACCCGGCTACTGTCATGATTCAGTCAGACGTAGTCCAGAAAAAAACCGTTGCATACGTGAAAGGAAAAATTCTGAACGACCTGGAAGTCATTGATATGGCTGATGAAGGCAGAGCATTGGCCAAATATGAAGGCCTGGTTGTATTTATTGATAAAGCCGTTCCGGGCGATGTGGTAGATGTGCGGGTGAGAAAGAAACATTCGTCATATCTGGAAGCTGAGGTAGTGGAGTTGAAGAAATCTTCTCCATTCCGCGAGGTCCCTTTTTGTCAGCATTTCGGTGTTTGCGGAGGCTGCAAGTGGCAGTATATGCAATACGAAGGCCAGTTGAATTATAAGCAGAAGCAGGTATTCGAGGCGTTGGCCCGATTGGGAAAAATCGAAAACCCGCCTGTGCTTCCGATTGTTGGTTCCGAACTGACGCGTCATTACCGGAATAAACTGGATTATACATTTTCCAATAAAAAATGGCTTACACGGGAAGAGTATTCCGAGCGTGAAATGGTGGGAGGACCTGCTCTTGGTTTTCATATACCTGGTAAGTTTGATAAAATTCTGGACATCGAAACCTGTTATCTGCAGCCGGAGCCTTCCAATAGTATCCGGTTGGCTGTCCGTAAGTATACACTCGAGCATGATCTTCCTTTTATGAACCTTCGGGAAAAAGGAGGAATGATGCGAGGGCTGATCATTCGCAATACCCTTGCCGGAGGCTGGATGGTAATTGTAATGGTGTATGAAGATAGAATGGATGATTTGGCCGGACTCCTCGATCATTTGAAAAATACTTTCCCTGAAATCACTTCGCTTTTGTATGTGATCAATCAAAAAGGCAACGATACTATTCATGATCTCGAAGTAAAAACATGGCATGGTGATCCGTTTATCGAGGAGAAAATGGATGGACTCACATTCCGTATTGGTCCTAAATCATTCTTTCAAACCAATAGCGGACAGACGTTAACGTTATATCGCCTTGCGAAGGAGTTTGCCGGACTTACCGGGAACGAAATCGTGTATGATTTATATACAGGAACAGGCACGATCGCTCTCTTTGTGGCAGGTCAGGCGAAGAAAGTGGTAGGAGTGGAATATGTGAAGGATGCGATTGTGGATGCGAATATAAATGCGGGATTGAACAATGTGTCAAATACCGTTTTTTATGCAGGCGACATGAAGGATTTGTTGACTCCGGATTTGTTTTCCAGAGAGGGGAATCCCGATGTGATTATTACTGACCCTCCAAGAGCAGGAATGCATTATGATGTAGTGGAGCAGCTCTTGAAAAGTAATTGTCCAAGGATTGTTTACGTGAGTTGTAATCCTGCTACTCAGGCCCGCGATGTACAGATGTTGTCTGAAAAGTATGATCTCATTAAAGTGCAGCCTGTTGACATGTTCCCTCATACCGCGCATGTTGAAAGTGTGGCGTTGCTCGAACTGAGGAAATAAAGAAGGCGAAGAAAATTAATCCTTCGCCTTCTGATTCAGTGTATACCTGATGAGGGTTTATGTGACCCGGAGAGAATTATTCTACAAGTATTTTTGTATTCCTTAATGCTTTTCCTTCCTGATCGATCAGCTTTATCAGATATACTCCCTTCTGAGGAATAACAGTTTCGATGATTCGTATTCCGAATGGATAACTTTGTCTTTTTATCAGTTGCCCTCTAAGAGAGTAAATCTCCATAGTTTGAGCAAATGTGTCTTCCAGAAAAATGTTGATGGTTTGGTGCGAAGTGCCCGGATTCGGATAAACGGTAACGCTAGCGTTTTCAGGTTCGTCCAGACCGACATTTAAAAGTGTGGTAAAGTTCCAGGCTGCAGACCATGGACCATTTCCGCTGCTGTTTTTACAACGTACCCGCCAATAATAAGTGGTGTTCCAGTTAAGTCCGGAAAAAGCCTGTAGACTATCGGTGGTGTTAAATGTGAGTGGAGAGTTAAAAGCGTTATTATTATCAAGCTGAACTTCATAAGCGTTCACTAATGGGTCTGTCACATGATTCCATTTGAGTGAGTCCGAAGTAAGAATATTGATGACATTGTTGGCAGGAAACACAAGAACCGGAATTGAATTGATCTGATAGATCGTTTCAAATTTCCAGGCAGATCCCCAGTTGCTGGTGTCATTCGCATGATAGGCTCGTACTCTCCAGAAATAGCGTGTCCCATAACTCAGATTGATTACGGCCTGTTGTGAGCTGCTGGTGATATAAGATGCTGGATTTACAAATAATGAGTCAGGACTTAGTTGCGCTTCATAACCGGTGACACCCGATAGTGCGGACCAATCGAGTGTAAGGTTTAATGGTTGTGCGGTCGCGTTGTTGGCAGGCGAAAACAAAAAGAGCGAATCTGTTGTCCGGAATGTCCATGTACCGGACCAGTTGGAAGTATCTGTTGCGTGAAACGATTTTACACGCCAGTAATAAGATGTTCCGAATAATAAATTGGCAGTATTCAATTGGGAAGTAGCAACTGTGTTTACAGTAGATAGAATCGGACTGCTAAATGTGGTGGAAGTATCAAGCTGTATCTGATAACCGGAAACTCCACTAGTCGGACTCCAGTCAAGTAGCACATTTGGTTCCTGATTCAATGCGCCGTTAAATGGGGAAACAAGAAATATGGTATCTATAGTTGTAAATGACCAGCTTGCCGACCAGTTGGAAGTATCTGTTGCATGAAACGATTTTACACGCCAGTAATAAGTCGTTCCGAATAATAAATTGGCAGTATTCAATTGGGAAGTAGCAACTGTATTTACAGTAGATAGAATCGGACTGCCAAATGTGGTGGAAGTGTCAAGCTGTATCTGATAACCGGAAATTCCGTTAGTTGGACTCCAGTCAAGTAGCACATTTGGTTCCTGATTCAATGCACCGTTAAATGGGGAAACAAGAAATACGGTATCTATAGTAGTAAATGACCAGCTTGCCGACCAACGGGTAGTATCTGATGTATGATATCCTCTTACTCTCCAGAAATAATTTTTTCCATAAAACAAATTTGCGATATTTAACTGCGAAGTTGCACCTTGATTCACTACTGAAAGAGCCGGACTGCTGAAAGTAGTAGTTGTATCATATTGTAGCTGGTATCCGGTAATTCCACTTAGTGGATTCCAGTCAAGTAAAACAGTTGGATCCTGATAGATGGCACCATTCACCGGCGAAACAAGGAATACAGTATCGATAGTTGTGAAAGACCAGGAAGCGGACCATTGAGTGGTGTCAACAGAATGAAATGCTTTTACTCGCCAGTAATACCGCGTTCCAAAAAATAAATTGGCAGAATTGATTTGTGAAGTATTTCCGGTGGAAATTGTAAGGAGTTGACCGGAATTGAATGAAGAACTTGTATCGGTCTGAACGATATAACCAGAAATACCTCCAATAGGATTCCAGTCAAGTAATTCATTGGCCGCCTGATTAATTGTATTGTTGGTAGGAGCTACAAGCGTTACGATATCCAAAGTGGTGAAATTCCAGCTTGAAGACCATACAGTGGTATCAGTTTGATGGAAAGCGCGGACCCTCCAATACCATTTTGTGCCAAAATACAGATTTGCAGTATTGGTTTGTGATGTAGCCCCCAGACTAAATGTTTGCAGAAGAGAGGAGTTAAAGTTATTTGTTGTATCGAGTTGAACTTCATAGCCTAAAATTCCGCTAATAACATTCCAGTCAAGCAATGCATTGGGAGGTTGATTAATGGTGTTGTTGGTGGGCGAAACCAAAATGACATCATTCAACACGGTAAAATTCCAGATGACTGACCAGTTACTCGAATCTGTTACGCTGCGTGCCTTCACCTGCCAGTAATAGGTAGCACCAAAAGTAAGGTTCGCAGTATTCACCTGACTGGTGGAAACATTGTATACCGAAAAAACAGTTAAAGTTGGATCGGTGCCGTACCTTACTTCATAAGTAGTTGCACTGGTCACGGCTCCCCAGTCGATTAAAACATTCGGCGATTGGTTCGTTGCATTGTTCGCAGGACTCACCAGCGAAGGAGTGTTCAAGGTTTGAGCGGACGAGCTGAAGGTGAACACGAGGAACAGCAGGAAGAAATATGGACGCATCATAGTTTGAATTATTCGGTTGCAAAAATAGACAAACTATTGTGCTTAAATTGTAAAATTCTTCCTGCTGTTTTATTTTTTTACTTGTGGGAAAATCTAGAAATTTGAATACCCCTTCGTGGTGATCATTATTACACCACCTGTTGCATCACCTATACTTGCCGGAATTCCTCCGGTTAAAACCTTCATTTCTTTAATGGCCGCTTTTGGTAATCGAAAATCACCGACCACCCGAATTCCATCAATGAAATAAGCAGTTCCATCTTCCCTTGCCCCTCGCATATAAATCGATCCGCCTTCGCCTTCTTCCTGATAAACCCCGGCCTGAGTAGCTGCAAGTTGTTTTACATCCATGTAGGGAGAAGCCCGGATTTCCTCTGCTTCCAATACTTGCATGGTGGAGACCTGACCTTTTGCAATCAATGGGTTTCTATACTCAGTGATTTCAGCAATTTTCAATTCTATGCTGGTTGGAATGGTATTAATATTCACATAAGTCATATTTGAAGAGTTTACCTTTACCCCGACATATGATTTCACTTTGAAGTTTGATGCCTGGATACGGAGCGTGTAGGTGCCGGTTGGTATCGGTTTGATACTAAAGTAACCTTCGTCATCTGTATTAGCGCCATTAATAAGCTGACTGTCTTGAAAAGCAAGTATATCACCAAATGGAATTGGTTCACCTGAGATGGAATCGATAAGCCGTCCACGGATTTCACCGGTTCCGGATTGTGCTTTGGCGAGGCCTCCGATGCAGATCAGCACCAGAATAGCCAATGATTGGAGTGTTTTCATAATGTTTGTTTTACTGAAGACAGCTGCCCACCTGCTTTCCATAAAAAAATAGATTAAAAATATTTTATGGAAATTCCATATCTTTCTGTCATAATAGAAAAGCATCATTTATGTGGAAATTTTTCCGTCAACGAAAATCAGCTGCTCATCTCAGTGATGAGGCATTGGCAGCGACCTATCGGGATTACGGCGGAAATGAGCTGATCGGATTGCTGTATGACCGTTACGCACAGTATTTGTTCGGGTTTTGCATGAAATACATGGGCGATGAAGAAATTGCAAAAGATATTGTCGCTGATATTTTCCTGAAGCTCTTTGAAGATCTCAAAAGGTTCGAAGTGCGTCAGTTTAAATCATGGATCACTCGTGTAGCTTACAATGCCTGCATGACCAAGCTAACAGTGATGAATAAACGAATCCCTATCGGGGAAGAACATCTGGCCTGGGAAGAGGAAGAGAATGCAGTATCCTTATCGCAGATTGCTCCAGAAGATATGGTTCACGCCCTCTCTGAATTAAAACCGGAACAAAGAATTTGTATTCAGCTGTTTTATATGGAGAAAAAGTCCTATCAGCATATCAGTGAACAAACGGGTTATGATCTAAAAAAAGTGAAAAGTTATATTCAGAACGGAAAGCGAAATCTCGAATTGTATTTCCGAAGTAATCATGAAAAGGAACAACGAAAAACTACCGGCTATGGAAAATCGTAATTGTCCTTCGGTAGAAATTTTATGGCAATACGCTAAAGGTCAATTAGACCCGGAGCATCAGCATGGGGTGGAGTTACATGCTATTGACTGTCCGCTTTGTGCAGGTGCAATCGAGGGCTTTGAAAGCACGGCAAATGCTGATGTGTTGCAGGAGATAAAGGCTTCGGGCCCTCATCAGATTAAAGATGCTGCGATTCATCCATTTATAACTACGGCTGCAATCATTCTGTCTTTGGCCGGAATCTGGTGGGCCGGGACTATTTACAGATCATCTCAACAAACGAAGTTGCCGCCGGTGATGAATAGTAGCGGAGCTTTGGCAGTCGCTGACACTCTTTCTAAACCCAAGGCAGATTCTACAGTTGGAATCACTCCGCAAGTGATGCAGGAAGTTTACTCACATCCAGCTACTCCTTCTGAACGGAAAACAGAGTGGGGAGAAGAATTGTTTATGATTGAAAAAAGAACCTATCAACCCGAAATAAAAAAAGCAGGATCACCGGGAGTACAAGCTACTTCTTTGTATAAAGTGATTTATGTGGAAGATTTAAAAGTAGTACCTCACCCTGAATGGAATGATGGTAGTCGTTTTGCTTTTGAGTTAAATCGTAGTATTCATCCCCGATACGCTAATAAAAACCAGACAGGTGGAGAAGCTTTCTATTCCGATGTTGATACAATCTATTATGATAATTTATTGCGTGCAGCGCTTCAGGCTTTTAATAAAGGAGAGTGTGCATTGGTATCGGAGCAATTGGAAGTAATCCGTTCTAAATATCCTGATGATCCGAACGCACGTTTTTACATGGCTATGTGTCTGGAACGAATGAACCGGTATTCAGAAGCACTGATACTTTTTGAGAAGATAAAGGACGAGGAGTATAATGTTTTTCGGGAGGAAGCAGAATGGCATACTGGTTTAAACCTTTTTTATCTCGGAGAAAATGATCGTGCAGCAAGTGTGCTTAGAAAAATCATTGCAGCTGATGGATTTTATGCAGCA
>JAGOJO010000042.1 GCA_017995075.1 Bacteroidia bacterium
GCTGTAGATTACCTGCAGCCGCTTTTTTTATGCTTAGTTTTTTTATCCTCTGAATCCGGCTTTAAAACCTTTGCTCAGACGTTTAAGTTTTTTATCACCGCCGGTGTATCTGGATACAACATCCTTCCATGATGACCCCGGGTTTAATGGCTTGTCGCGTTGACCGAGTTTTAATCCAAGTTGGTACAATGATCCCTCAAGGAATTTCACATCATAATTCCGTTCGAGTAATAATTTATAGAGTTCCAGTGATTGATCAAGGTTGCCACGTTCACGGAATAAATCGCCGGCGTAATTGATTAATCCGGCACTTCCTTTTTCGCGGATATAGCGGTATAGATCCGGATCATGATCCAGTCCGAATGTACCAACATGCGCCGAAGCAAAATAATCAGATGCTTTCTCGTAGGCTTCAATAGCAGCGTGGTAACGTCCGTTTTTATCATTCTCACGACTTGATTGCATATAATCAAGATAAGTTACAGCAGGACGAATACCCATTACCGCACTTTCAATACTATCTACCGCAATTCCACATTCGCTGTTTTCACGGGCAATCTTTAATCCTCTTTCATAAGCTGCATCGGCTGCCAGGAAGTCGCCATCTGCTTCAAGCTGTTGCCCTTCGTTATAAGCGGCATCAACGTCATTCTGTGCGTTAATACATTGCTGTGTGAAGATGCCTTTTTTTAGCGATGCAGTATGCTTTTCAATATCCTTATCTTTCAGTAGTCCATAACGTTGCTGAATATCCGAAGATCGTCGGTATACATCACGCGCCGCAGTAAGCTGGTTGCTTTTTACCAGTGACTCCCCTTCGTACAGAAGTTCGAGTGCACGTGGGCGCGCGGCCTGAATTACAGCAGTTTGGGCATTTTTTGATGGAGTAAGCTGGAATTCTGTGAGCAAACTATCTGCTTTGTCAAATTCAACTAAGGCTGCATCATACATACGCTGGTCAGTGAACCTGATTGCTTTAACGATACTGTTGTCGTATTTTTTCTGTCTGATAGCCTGCAGGAGATTCGCTGATTGAGCAGCGTCCTTGACTTCGTTTCTGTATTGTTGTTGATAGTGAATAGCGTCCTTGGTTACGCTCTCGGCACGATCAAGATCATTCAGGATGATAAAGTCTCTTGCTTCTTCGAGTATATCATTATAGATTCCGCTTCGTGCGAAAGAGAGTCCGGATTGCAGGTCATTGGTGCATTGTACAGCCGGATATTTTTCACATACATTTCTCGCCGATTCAAAATATTCAATCGCTTTTGGGTAACGTTTTTTTGACAATTCAGTCTGTCCATATTCGATATATGAACTGTAAATATCGCGCAGCAAATCGAATGTATTGTTTCGGGTTCCCGGCTCGACCGGCATGTTGTACAGTATATCATCTGCTTTGCACATTGCTTCATGCAGGTTACCTCGGCGATAGTCAATGACTGCCAGTTGTAGCAGAGCAGGAGTGAAGGCAGGATTTACTTCGAGTGACCAGTTTAAGAATTCTTCAGCACGTGGAAGGTTGTTCCGTTTCAGATGGTACATTGCTTTGTCGTAGAAAGTCAGGTGGAGTGTGCTCCAGATTGCCGCCAATTCATTCCGCTTAAACTGCAATGATTGCTGGTATGCGTTTCGCTTTTCCAGATAGCGTGCAGGGTCATTCGATGCAAGCGGGAGTTTGTTTTCAAATCTTTCAGCTGTTGACTCTTGAAGAATTCTTTCAGCATCGAGAAGATTTTTTTGGTTCATACGAAAGGCATCCAATTGCTCAGGATGAATGCTCTGAAGAATTGCGAACCCTGCATCCATACTTACAACGGCTGCATAATAGTCGTTGATTAAGCGTGCTCTGTTTTCAAGTCCGTTGCCATTTCCATATCGAAACACCGGATTAACAATTTCAAAGCTGGTGAAACCTACTGCGAGGGAGTCGCTATTGTTGTAATCGCCCAGTTCGGGTTTTCCGTCGCTGATTCCTACGCTGATTGAAATGTCTTTGAATGAACCATTGGCTCTCTTCATCCGAAGGGAGTAGGTGAGTTCATTGGGAATTAATTGTTCACTCACATCAAATCCTTTGTATTTAATATCTCCTTTAAATCGGAGTGGACTTGATTCAATTCGGAAAACGAAGTTGGGCTCACGGGTGTTAACTCTGATCACCTGATCAAATTCAATTTGAAAAAATGTGCTCCGAGGTGCTTTTCCATAACCTTCGGCCAGTCTTTTGATAATTGGTGTGGCATTTGGCGAGGCTGGTCCGCCATCGCTGATGGTAACACTTTGTGGGGTTCTGAATTCTTTAATTGCAGTGTTTTGTGCCTGTATGTTTTGCAGGCAAAGTAGAAACAGGAAGAGGAGGTAGTAGCTATTTTTCATGACTGGTACTTTCGGCTGCCAAAATACAAAGGATATACCATATCGGACTTACCTGCTGATATCCGTCATTAAACCCCCGACTTTGGGGATTAAACTGACAGCCTGGTAAAAAAAATGGCTGCATCCCTGAGAATGCAGCCATTTCTATTGTGATCTCTGATTAGTTTAATACACTGAATTTAATTGTTTTGCTTCCGTTTTTACCCAATAATTGAAGCTGGTACATTCCGCTTGCAAGTTTATTTACAGGTAACTGAAGATCGTTTTTACCAGCCATGAAGCTGTTTTGGCTTGTTAATAGTAATCTTCCGGTTTGATCGGTGATCTGAATTGTATAGTCACCGGCATTTTTAACAACAGTACTAAGGTTCATCACAGTGGAAGCTGGATTAGGCCAAACATATACAGCTGTCAGATCGTTGATTTCGCTTAAAGCTGTAGTGCTTGGTCCGTCATAAAGAGAGAACTCATCCATCAATGCTTCAATCAAAGATCCGGCATTGGCATCTTCTGCTACAAATCGTACTGTGAAGGTGCTGGTGGAAGGTAAATAGTCATTGATACGGAATACAAAGTTTCTCCAGCTATGATCTGCAACATTTGTGTTTTCTACCGGAATATAATTAACTCCGTCGTTCGAAATAGAAACCTGCCAGAAATCAGTACCTGGTGTAGCTCCCTGATCATTCGAGTACCAACGGTAGTATTCAATAGTTGGATTAGTGTATGACGTGAGATCGAAGACTGGTGAAGTGAGAGTGGTTTTTCCGCCATCTACATCATAAGCTCCTGCATTTCCTACTCCACCTGATTGTCCGCCGGTAACGTAGCAGATAAGTCCGCCTGGAGTTACCTGGTAATTTGGTTGTACAACCGATCCGGTAATATCTGTTTGCTCCGGAATATATTGCTCCCACATACCTGTTGTAGCAAGATCTCCTGGTGCGCCTTCCACCCATGGACCACCCGTTGCATCAAAATCTTCAGTAAAGATTTTGTTAAATCCAACGAGGATGAAGTATGGAATGTTCGGATTGGCAGATATATTGGCTGCCTGTGGTTGTACATTACTTAGTGTTCCGTTTACATCTTCAATTCCAATGTAATAAGCTACTACTGTTCCTGCAGGTTGTGCCGGAATTGTAGTGCTGTAATTGTTTCCACCTGAATTGCTGAAGGTAATTGGATTCCATACAGTGCTGGTGTTCGTTTTGTAAGCGCCTTTTACTCCTGAAAGTGCCCATGCAAATGTTACATTCGTTAAGCTGGCATTCAGTGTAATCGAATTATTTGCAGCTGCAGTAGCTACAGGAGTATGAACAAGTGTTGCATTTGACAATAAAGTGATACCGTGTAATGCGAAGGCCTGAGAAATGGGACCCGCATTTGGTGTTCCATTGCTAAGGTTAGCATCGTTGTCATCTGCGAACAATGCATCGATCAGAATGTCAGTGTAAACTTGTCCCTCAGCTCCGTTTGGTCCATTGGCTAATCCTAAATGAGATTCAGTGAACAGGTCAGTAGTAGTACTTAAACTTCCTAATAAAAGGTTGGTTGACCACCATGCACCTGCAATGATTTCACCATCTGCATGCACTTCACCAACAATATTCTGTGGGTAAACCTTACGGCTAACTCCATTGGTGAAATCGTAGTTACGTACGAAACTGGTTGGGTCAGTATCGCTGAATCCAATTCCTAGTACCGGATTGTTGGTGATACTGATTGCCCAGATGTCTGAGTAGCCTTCTCCCATTCCGCCATTACTGAAGTTTAACCCATTGGCAGCCCAGAGTTGATTTGTAATTGCATGTCCGTATTCATGATACACAACATCAGAAACTAAACTCAATGCATAACATCCGTTCGATGTAGTGTAGAAGTTAATACCTGTTCCATCGTAAAATGCATTGCAGTTACCATCTGTCCGTTCAACACGTACTGGCATTTGTGTGTCAAGTCCTGTGAATGAACTCAGGTATGTCTTCATGAAATCATGTACGATGTTGGTATGATAAAAGGCCGTAAGATGTTGAATTGTTGTGTTCGGGTCGAAGCTGATAGTGTTGCTTCCGTCAGCGATGGTCGCTGTGAAGAACGGTGCAATGTTTCCTGATGCGCCGGTTAACACAGTTGCATATGGACTCTGTAAGGAGAAAGTTGCAGTGAATGGAGCAGGAATTCCGGTTACATTCAATAAACCGTTTACATCCGTGTTGAAATTTGTTGCGCCTATAGTTACCTGTAAATAAGGCAGGTTGACTACTGTTGTTGGATTATAAGGATGTGTCGGGTAGATCGTAGCATTCACTACAATATCTGAAACAGCAAAACTTACAATTTTGTCCTGACGGTAAAGAACTTCGCCGGTATTTGCATCTACTAATGTGTAGTAATCATCAGGCGTTACTCCGTCACCGGTAGTACGAACTGCAATTTCATATACGAGTTTATAGTCATTATGTCGATATGATGGAATAGGCAGGATTTTAAGTGCTGATCCGGCTGAAGAAGCTACAACAGTTGAGCTGAGTCCGGTCGATGCAGCTGTGATCGCCTGAAGTGATGAAATGGTTGGAGTGGTGGAGATAGCAATGTCATCGTACACATCCAAACCAAACATGATTGCTTTCTTGAGATCTGGAGTAAGCATAACTGTTGCACGACTCCATAATACTTCTAGTCCATTATAACGCTGAATGAAATTAGGTTGCACGTACTTTTTTGAAGCCGGTGCAGAAATCATCTCCAGTTGAATATTGTTCGGAAGATAAGCTGCTGCATAGGTGTTTAAGAAATATAAAGCAGCTGCCGAAGGAGATGAATTAATTCCAATTGTAACCGGTTCACCGAATGCACGATGTGGTTTGCCGTTCGTTTCATTGAATTGCACCCACCAATCGCCATGTGTTTGCTGGAATTGTGTCCATTTAACATCATTGCGTAGTTGTTGCTGATAGGCCTGATCAGGTAACGATTTGTTGTTTGTGATGAATCGTTTTTGATCGGCATCGTGGTCATGTAAAATGTGGCCGGTTGCCATGGCACTCTGGACCATTACTAGAGCGATCATCAGAGAGAAGAATTTTTTCATAGTTGTCAAGGTTGTGAGAACAAACATACTGAAAACAACTCAGATTTTAAAGGGGACAGATTGGTCAAAAACTGGATTTTCTCTCTTTTAAAAATACAAGAATTTACACGATTTGTCTGATAATTTCTTCTTTTATCAGCTTGGGAGGGTAAAATGAATAAGAATCCTGATTTCTGAACCAGGTGAGTTGCCTTTTTGCATAGTTCCTGCTGTGCTGTTTGATGGCAGAAATGGCTTCCGGTAACGTCAGGGAATTGTCAAAATAATCGAAAAATTCAGAGTATCCGACGGTATGTAGTGTGGTAAGGTCTTTGAATGGCAGGAGTTGCCGGACTTCTTCTTCCAGTCCCATTTCAATCATCTGATCCACTCGTTGATTGATTCGATCGTACAGGACTTTCCTTTCATGATCTATGACGACAGATATTATCCGATAGGGTAGTTGATGTTCTGTTTGTTGTTGTAGAAAGCTGCTATAGGGTTTTCCTGTTTCGAGAATTATTTCTGTAGCCCTCATCAACCTTGCAGGGTTGTGTTGATCAGCTTTCTCCAGATAAAAAGGGTCGTTTTTTTGTAATAGGTTGCGAAGTTCTTCTATTCCTTCTTTGGCGAATATTTCCTTTACTTTTTCACGTGTTTGCTGTGAAACCGCCGGAAGTTGATCAATACCATAAAGGAGCGATTTTAAATAAAGTCCGGTGCCACCAGTTACAACTACAACTTCATTTTTTTGAAATAACTCCGCGAGAATAGTACGGGCTTGTTCCATGTATTTACCTGCCGTTAGTGGCTGGTGAATACTATGTGAATGAATAAAATGATGCCTGACCCTTGCTAGTTCCTCAAGGCCTGGAACAGCAGTGCCGATTGTCATCTCTTTATAACACTGTCGGGAGTCGGCGGAAATAATTTCTGTTTGAAAATATTGTGCAATATCAATGGAAAGTGAAGTCTTGCCGGATGCGGTTGGACCTGCAATAACAATGACCGTCGACTTCATGAGGTGATACTTTTAAGAACAGCAAAACCACAAAGAAGTGCTTTGTGGTTTTGCTGTTGATGTTATTATTCTGATTTAATAATCGTCTTTCTGATCTTCTTCTGCATCATTATAATCCATTTCCTCAGCACCTTCTTCAGCCTCTTCTTCTTCCCCTTCTTCACTCATGCCTTCAATTTCATCCATTTCTACACCTTCTTCGGCCTCGTCCATCATTCCATCCGTAGTAGATGTTTCTGCTTCTTCTTCAACATCGTCGTCATCAGTGGCGAGTAATTTATCAAATTCATCATCCTCTGCTGCAATGGTTTTTGGGGCAGGAACAACCAGGTACTGTTTAGGTGCATCACCAACTGTTTTAACGCAAACAGGATAGTTACGCATCATATCACCTTGTGGAATGATTTTCATAAGCTCAACGAAAAAACTCCAGTTGGCATCGTAGTCACTGAAGTATAATATTTTCTGATGTGGATCGGCAATGAAATCACAAACACGGGAGTTCTCCATCAGCACAGACGTGTTTCCGGCTTTGTCCTTTCTGACTTCAGTGGAAATCTCCTGTCCTTTAATCCAATTATCATTGCTCATATAAAAAGACGCCGGCTTCGAGTTGTCAAATCCAATCGATGTCTGAATGGTTTGATGTAAGTCGAGGAAGGTCTGTGTACTTTTTATTTCAATATCGCGTGATACTTCATCATAATCTTCGAAGGTGACACGGAAGCGGTATACTACTGGCATAGGTCTTATCTCTTACTGCAAATATAGAAGCAAGGTTCATATCTGCAAATGCTGTATTTATATTCTGAATTATTTTTTTCCAACAGGCTGGAGTCCGAGTTCGGCGGCCTTTTCCAACATGAAGATTTGAGCGGCTTGATATTCGTTGGGAATCTGTCCGTCAAGGATTGCTTCCCGAATGGCATTTTTAATGATTCCGATTTCTTTTCCAGGTCCAAGTCCGAAAACTTCCATGATCATCTCTCCGGTGACAGGTGGTTGCCAGTTGCGGATATTGTCTTTTTCCTCTACTTCAACGAGCTTTTCTTTGACAAGCTGGAAGTTGGCTTTGTATTTTTTCTGCTTGAATTCGTTCTTGGTGGTGACATCGGCCGAACATAGTTTCATGAGATCGTCAATATCATCTCCTGCTTCGAACAATAGGCGGCGGACAGCAGAATCCGTCACTTCACTCTTTGCCAATACGATGGGACGTAAATGAAGCAGTACAAGTTTTTGTACATATTTCATTTTTTCATTCATGGGCAATTTGAGGTCGCGAAAGATTCCGGGTACCATGCGGGCTCCCTTATCTTCGTGTCCGTGGAAGGTCCAACCGGCAATTGGGTCGAATCGTTTGGTGGCCGGTTTGGCAATATCGTGCAGAATGGCAGCCCAGCGTAACCAGAGGTTTTCACTCAGATCTGCGGTGTTATCCAGGACTTCAAGTGTATGAAAGAAGTTGTCTTTATGGCCTTTCCCGTTTTTTATCTCAACTCCTTCTAAGGCACTGAATGCAGGGAAAATAAGGGGAAGTAATCCGGATTCCCTAAGTAAAAGAAAGCCCCGGGATGGTTTCGGTGAAAGAATGATTTTGTTTAATTCATCACTGATCCTTTCTGCGCTAATAATTCGGATTCGTTCTTTCTGAGTTTTGATGGCTTCGAAGGATACCGGGTCAATACTGAAATTCAGTTGTGTGGCGAATCGGATGGCGCGCATCATTCGGAGAGGATCGTCGCTGTAGGTAATGATCGGATCTAACGGAGTGCGTAATATACCTTGGCTTAGGTCAGCGATGCCTCCGAAAGGGTCGGTTAATTGTCCGAAAGTGCCTTTGTTCAGACTGATAGCCAGTGCATTGATCGTGAAATCCCGACGGTTCTGGTCATCTTCCAGACTGCCTTGTGCAACCGTTGGCTTTCTTGAGTGGCTTGAATAGGATTCCTTCCTGGCACCAACAAATTCGATGTCGAAGTCGCGGTATTTGATCATGGCAGTGCCGAAATTTTTAAAAACAGCAACTTGTCCTGATAGTCCTAATTCCTTGGCTACCAATTCAGCCGCAGTTATTCCATCTCCAATAACAGTGATATCGAGGTCTTTACATGGTCGTCCGAGCAGCAAATCCCGTACATAGCCTCCGATGAGATAGGCTTCAAGCGAATTTGATTGCATCACTCCGGCAATTACTTCGAAGACCGGATTATTGCTGCATTCTTCCTGAAATTGTTGGAGGATGGCCATGAATCTGCAAATTTAATGCGATGGGTGATAGGTTGCCATGTGTTATCCGTTTTTAATAGAGGGAGTCTGGTATCTGTCTGGAATTGCAGTGGTTCAGAGATGATATATCTCAGACCAAATGCAATTTCTGTCATTTATTTCTAAGAGGATTTGGTGGAATTTCGTGCTGTATCAAAAACCAACAAGCTATGGAAAAGAAATATATATATGATCTTCACGCTGACCATAAAGAGTGGATCAATAAAATTGCTTTCTACAAAGATGAAGTAAAAGTAATGCGCAATCGTTTGGCAGAAGTGGCTGGTAAATACACCGATCACGATGTTCAGGCTATGGTTGAGCATTTTCAGAATCAGTTGATCCTTCAGGACGAACAGGCTGATATTATGCGCCATAATGTGAAGCAATATGAGCATGTAATTGAAGATCATCTGAAAAAAAATGATATTGCTGCCGATCATACTAAATGGGATGACCATGTGATTCTGCGTGATCAGGTAGAAACTTTTGAGAAACTGTTCAACGAGTTGAGGAAGGATCTGATAACTTTCCTTGCACGCTGGATGTAATCAGGTGTTTCAATTGATTGGTCCCGACTGGTAGCGAAGAAACGCTGCTTGTCGGGACTTTTTTTGTACCATCAATAGTTTTATTAATTTAGTACGGTTAAAAAAGAAATCTTATGGCATTACGCTTTGAAGAATATGCAGCGAAGGGACGCGCCTTTGTTGAAGAAGTAGCAGTTGAATTAAATACTACTGATCAGGATCAGGCGGGGCGTATTCTCCGCAGTGTTCTACGGGCCTTACGTAACAGACTTACGGTAGAAGAGTCGTTTCAATTTATCTCTCAACTTCCAATGGCCATTAAAGGCGTATATGTTGATGGTTGGCAGGTGAAATTGAATCCTTCTAAATTGAAACATATTGAAGATTTTCGTTCGGAGGTTATTCATGAAGATGAACATGCGGCGTTAAAGGATTTTGCGAAAGAAGGTTCTGTAGACGAAGCAATAAAAAGTGTGTTTGTAGTGTTAGGTCGCCATATTTCTCCCGGTGAAATCGAACATGTGTTGAATGCGTTGCCAGCCGCACTACGGGCCTCTCTGGAAGGGAATGAAGATAATTGATACGGCTGTGTCAGAAAGAATATATTTCTGATTCCTCCGTTAAACTTTGATCAGGCTGAATGATCCTATTGTTGCATGATCAATAAAAAAATCAAACATTTGATTCATCGGGCGTCCTTCGGTTTTCCGTTGGAGATGCCCGATTTCGGTTCCGTGGAGAAGGTGTTTGCTGATTTGTGGAAGAAGTCGGTTGCTCCTGTCTACATCAATGTAGTGTCTGCTCAATCAGAGGTGCTTCCGGATAATTTCAGAAAGAAGCCTGCAGATGAAAAGAGCGATTTTATTAAGAATAAATTTCGACTAGCGAAGGAATTAAATGCTGCATGGCTCGATCGGCTGCAGGGTAGCTCACAGCTGCGGGAAAAGATGACATTGTTTTGGGCGAATCATTTTGCCTGTCGTTCAGGGAATCCGGCTTTCGCACAATTTCTTAATAATAAAATCAGGGAGCATGCTCTCGGAAATTTTCGGACACTTTTAATAGAAGTATCCCGATCGCCTGCCATGCTGCAGTTTTTGAATAATCAGCAAAACAGGAAGTCGCATCCCAATGAGAATTTCGCCCGGGAGGTGATGGAATTATTTACATTGGGAAGAGGTCATTACTCGGAAAAGGATGTTCAGGAAGCAGCACGCGCATTTACAGGATGGAGTTTTAATCTGGCAGGTGAGTTTGAATTCAGGACTCGAATTCATGATTTTGGACAAAAAACTATACTTAACCGTACCGGAAATTTTAATGGTGATGATGTGCTGCGTATTCTATTGGAGGAACAGCAAACGGCGTTGTTTATTACACGAAAATTCTGGCGTGCTTTTGTGAGCAACTCTCCTGATGAAAAACTTTGTGAAGTAATAGCTGCCCGTTTTTATAGCAGTGGATACGAGATTGAAGTATTACTTAGGGAGTTCTTTTTGTCCGATTGGTTTTATAATGAAAAATATATTGGTGCGTTGATTAAATCTCCGGTAGAATTAATGGTGCCGTTGTTGCGCGATTTTCGGGTTGAGTTCCTTAATCCAAATGTGGCGATTGGTTTTCAAAAAGCACTTGGACAAGTCCTGTTTAACCCACCCAATGTTGCCGGTTGGCCCGGTGGAAGGAACTGGATTGATAGTTCTTCTCTGGCCTTTAGAATGCGATTAGGGCGTGTGTTATTGTCGGAGGAGTTAGCGTCGATTGAAAGCAAACCGGATGGTGACGATAACAATGCCTTTAGAGATAAACTGGGAGCGGATGAAGGGATGAAGATCCGGTCTGACTGGAAGCAATTGGATGCCTATTATTCCGGATTACAAGAGAAAGGTCGGCTGGAGGCTTTGGCCGATTATTTACTGGCTGTTCCGCTATCTGCTGATAATCGCAGACTGGCAAAATCCTTCATTCAAGCTGAGGGTGCTGATAAGGGATTACGTTCAACCGTAATGTTTCTCACAACCTTACCTGAGTTTCAAATTTGCTGATGATGAACAGACGTGCATTTATAGGTCGAAGTGTTCTTGCCTCCGCGGCAGTGATGCTTCCTGATTTTCTGAGAGGTGTTTATGCAGCCGGGTTGAGTCCGGAGGAGGGAGGGAAGGTGCTTGTTGTAGTGCAACTCTCAGGTGGAAATGATGGGTTGAATACGATTGTTCCATTTCGGAATGATGATTATTATTCTCTTCGTCCCGCGTTGGCATTGAAGAAAGATGAATATTTTACTTTTAATGATGAAATAGCATTTAATAACGGTCTTTCCGGTTTGCGGAATCTTTTTGATAATGGTGAGATGAAGGTTCTGAATAGTGTTGGTTATCCGAATCCCGACCGGTCGCATTTCCGGGCTATGGATATATGGCATACAGCTAGTGATTCCAATGAGTTTAGATCGGTAGGCTGGCTTGGAAAGTACCTGGATCACTCCTGTAACGGTTGCGCTTTACCGCATTCTGTTATTGAATTGGATGATGCGCTGAGCCTTGCCCTGAAGGGAGAATCAGTTAATGGTTTGGCAGTGTCCAATCCTGATCGGATGAGGAAAGCAATGAGTGGTCCATTGATGGAGGCATTGGTTTCATCTCCGGTGAAAGGTGATGATGAACTTTCGTTCATATATAAAACATTGACGGAGGCTGATAAATCAGTGGATTATCTCTATGAGCAATCCAAAAAATACAGGGTGAAGAAGAGTTTCCCATCTACTGCATTTGCCCGTGATTTACGTTTGATAGCGGAGTTAATTTCTGCCGGATCTTCAACGCGGGTGTATTATGTTTCTTTGTCGGGGTTTGATACGCATAATAATCAAAAGAACCGGCAATTACAGTTGCTGAAGGAATATGGCGATGCGATGGAGGCTTTCCGTGATGAATTGAAGCTTACCGGTAGATGGAAAGATACGCTGGTGTTAACTTTTTCGGAGTTCGGGCGCAGGGTGGAGCAAAATGCCAGCAATGGTACTGATCATGGTAAAGCGAATTCTTTGTGGATGACCGGAGGGTCGATACAAAAACCGGGAGCTTTTAATCAGTTGCCTGATCTGAAAAAACTGGATGAAGGGGATCTGCCGTTTGAAGTGGATTTCAGGGAAGTTTATGCATCTGTTCTGGATAATTGGTTGTCGACAGATGCAGATGTGATTCTGGGTCGGAAGTTTAAAAGAATTACCATCTGATCATCAGATTCTTCCTGTTCTGACTGATTTTACACTTGGTCAGCGGAGTTTTGTATCCTGAACTCTGACAAATGATGAAAGATTTGTAGATTAGCACCTTCAGAAAAGGATAATGGATATACAAATCTTCAATTGGGCGGCTGTATTCAGTACAGCATTTTTATCGATTGTGTTTCTGCAATCGGGAATAGATAAAATTCTTAACTATAAGCAGGAGTTGGGTTGGATTCAGCAAAAATTTGTTCGGAACGCCCTCTACAATTATGTTGGGATAATGTTCTTCTTCCTGACTTTGTTTGAAGTGGCCAGTGGTGTATTGTCTGCTTGTGGTGTATTGGCTATTCTTGGTGGATTCAGTAATTCTCTGGCAATTGCCGGCGCATGGTTGTCTACTCTGACTTTGCTGATGCTGATTTTTGGACAAAGAGTTTCAAAGGATTATAGCGGCTCTGCTTCCCTCGTTCCTTACTTCATCGCCAGTCTACTTGCGTTGTATTTCCTCTCGTTAAATCCGATCGCTTAGTAGCGAATGAGCTTTGCAGTTGTTTGCAGGTTGCCTTCGCGGAAATTGATAAGATAAGCACCATTTGATAAACGGGCTGGTATTTCCAGTTTGTTGAAAGCGCCATTGATGGTTGACGTGCTGGAGCTATAAACGAGTCGGCCGCTGAGATCAATAATTTCTATCTCGAGTTTTTCTCCCGTTTGTGCATAATACAAAACTGTTAATGTGCCTTCACCATTCCAGGGGTTCGGAAAAAGATGCATGGTGACATTTCCAGGTAAGGTGTATTCACCAAGATTAAGTAAGCTGTTTGCCAGCGTAAAATTCGGTATTCCATATCCAAGAAGTGTGTCAGGATTACTGAATTGGTTGGCGCTTCGTTTTACGGCCTGAATAATCTCCATGTTGTTTTTGGAATTCCAGGCTTGCCATAAACAGGTAACAGCTCCGGCCATGATAGGTGAGGAGAACGATGTTCCGTTGGCCATGGTTGGCTGGTTGTTGCTGTATGGAGAGTATAACCAGGTGTTTTGTCCGCGAGCCGCTACGTCCGGTTTTACGCGACCGTCAAAAGAGGGACCGTTTCCACTGAAGTTAGCGTACTGTCCTGCGTCGTTGACTGCACCAACAGCGAGTATAGAATCAGCATCTGCAGGTGCGCTGATGTAATTCCAGTTGGAGCTACCTTCGTTTCCTGCGGAGTTCACTACCAGTATCCCTTTTTTCGCGGCCATATCTGCGGCAATTGTTGCAGGGTTTTGGTCGCCGTTCATCATCGGGTAAGTATGGTCCTGTGATGCGTCGTTAAACGTGGTGTATCCTAATGAACTGTTGATGACATCTACTCCTGCTGAGTCGGCATATTCTGCTGCAACTGACCAGTTGTATTCTTCAATGATAAATTCTGTATTGGCATCTTCCGAACGAAGTAAAATAAAGCTTGCATGTGGTGCAGTGCCGATTAAAGTATCAGGAACAATGGATGCAATGCAGGAAAGTACTGCTGCTCCATGGTAATGATCGTCATATACATCAGACTCGTTGTCGACAAAGTCCCAGGTGGAAACAATCCGGTTGTCAGCAAAAAGAGAGTCAAAACAGGTCATCAATGGTGCATCCAGGAATCCTGCATCCAATACAGCGATGAGCATACCTTCTCCCATGTATCCCTGGTCGTGAAGGCTGCTGAGCCCGATCATATTGATCTGATTATCTGAAAAGCCATAGTTGAAACTTGCAGCATTGCTTTGGCGGGCAACAGGAATGTCAAGCTTGGGATTTTGAAAATTTACTTCCAGTTTTCCTGATGGCAATGTTGTATTTCGTATACGCCCAACGTTAGTGCTGGTTTGTACGTAGGGTAATTGGTTGATAGCGGTTAATATTGCAGGACTCGTTGTATAAATGATTGCTGCATTGAACCAGCGACTGGTATTTAATACGGTTGCACCTGCATTGATCAGACCTTGAACGTATGTTGGATTTACAGGGAAATCGGTTTGGTCAATTGTGATGTTCTGGTTGTTTCGACGATCAATCGCTCGCTGCGATAAAAATTGCAATGGATTTGCGGTAGAGTAGGGAGAGTTGTTTTTGTCAGTAAAGAAAACAACGTAACGATCCTGCGCAATCAGTTCTCCTGTGAGAAGTCCGGCAATCAGCAATGCAATTAATTTCAGTTTCATGGTAGAATATAGTCGTTCAGTTTTTCAGTGTATACATACCCACTGATGGTATCCAGGTATGGAGGTTGAGTATCAAATACAATATATGACTTGAATTTATAATATGCCCCGATTCCGTCAGCATATTTTTCAAGTTGTTGATAGTCATAAATGAAATTTGCAGGATCGTTTTCTTCCAGAACATGCAAAGTTTTGTTGAAGCTTAGTCCGTTTGAACTTGCGGGAATATCAACAGCCGTAATTTCATAGGTTTGGTCGCCATTGGTGTTATAGGCATTCCCATTCCAGGTGGTGGCAGTTACTGTCGGAAATACCGTTTTGATAAACCGGGTGTTCTCTTCCAGTACTTCTGCTCTGAAATTGGTGCGGACCATCGACCATACACGATGAATTACCCATGTGCCGGTAGAATCTTTTTTGAAACGTTCTATGCGCTGCGCCGGACGTCCCTGGTCATCAATAAAATTTGCTGCAATGACTTCTTTCAATTCATAGCTGATAGTGTCATTAAGTCCGGTAAACTCATCCCAGTAAATAGAATCTACATCGTAAAACCGTACGATTCCGGAGTCAACAGGGAAATAACTTAATCCTGCAATTAACTGGGTGTCTGTATTGTTTTCTTCGTCCTTGTTGCAGGCTGTAACCGTTAATAAAACCGCGGTGAGCAGAAAGATCGAATGGATGTTCTTCATATGCTTTTTCTTAGTCCTGCGTTTTACGTAAAAGTAGCGGTTTTAGTTATTGTCTTCGGGGCCTTTTTCAATGAATCCACCTCCGACTACATCATCTCCTTCATAGAATACTGCACTTTGCCCGGGTGCAACCGCTTTTACGGGTGCATGGAAGGTGACTTTCACGGAGTTTCCAATCTGTTGAATTGTACTCATTGTTCCGGGATCTTTGTACCGGATCTTCGTTAGAGTTTCAATCGGTGAATGGATATTATCGTATTTGATGAGGTTGATATTTCTTACCAACATCTCCTGTTGCTCGAGATCTTCTAGCTCCCCAAGTACAACAGTATTTGTTTCAGGTCTGATTTCGGTGACATATAAGGCTGATCCAACAGCAACTTCCAGGCCTTTTCGTTGCCCGATGGTGTAAAAAGGATATCCTCTGTGTTGTCCGAGTTTTTTACCGGTTTTGTCAACGAAATATCCGCCTTCCAACTGTTGCTCAAGTTCCGGAACACGCGTTTTCAGAAAGGCACGATAGTCATTGTCCGGTATAAAGCAGATTTCATAACTCTCACTTTTGTTGGCAAGGTCATGAAGTCCCATATCACGCGCCATCTGTTTGATGTACGATTTTTCATATCCGCCAATAGGGAACATCGTGCGGGATAGGCATTCCTGTGTCACTCCCCAAAGTACATAACTCTGATCCTTGCTGGGGTCAAGTCCGCGGGAAATTACATAACGCCCGTTTTCTTCCCGAACTTTAGCGTAATGTCCTGTGGCGATATATTCACATTGAAGCATGTCGGCCCTTTTCAATAAGGCTTCCCATTTGATATGAGTATTGCACATAACACAGGGATTCGGGGTTCGTCCTGCCATGTATTCGTCAACAAAGTTGTTAATGACTGCATCTCCAAATTCACCTCTGATATCCAGTATGTAGTGTGGGAATCCGTATTCAACGGCTATACTTCTTGCGTCATTGATGGAGTCAAGACTACAACATCCGGTCTCTTTTCCATTGCTTCCTGAGGAGGCGTAATCCCAGGTTTTCATGGTGATTCCAACCACTTCATACCCCTGATTATGCAATAAAATCGCTGCGACGGAACTGTCAATTCCGCCACTCATCGCCACTAAAACTCGTCCTTTTTTCATGATTCCTGCAAATATAAGGAAAACAGGATTGTTCTCTAGGTTAAATGTCGGGTTTTCAGCCTATTAAAATGATTTATGACGGATTCTTTACCAAAAGATGCTTGAATTGGATCTCAAAAAGGGATTTATAATGCCCGTTCGCGGCCAGCAATGCCTGATGATTTCCTTCTTCAATGATTCGGCCTTTTTCCAATACGATGATGCGGTCAGCATTTTGAATAGTAGCAAGCCTGTGCGCAATTACTATGGACGTCCGCTTTTCTGTGAGTCGCTGGGTGGCACCGGTGATCAAATCTTCCGTCTCTGAATCAACACTGGAAGTGGCTTCGTCTAATACCAGTATTGCCGGATTATAGGCATAAGCGCGAATAAAAGATATCATCTGTCGTTGCCCGGTTGAAAGTACATTACCACGTTCCTGCACTTCGAACTGATATTTTCCTGGTAGTTGATCGATAAAACTGGTGGCGCCAAGTGCTTGTGCCGATCGCTCAATATCAATAGTATTTAACTCCTGGTTTTTAAGCGTGATATTGTTGATGATCGTGTCGGAGAAGAGAAATACATCTTGTAATACAATGCCGATTTTACTGCGCAGGAAATCGATTTTGTATTCTCTGATATTGATCTTGTCAATGAGAATTTCTCCTTTACTGATCTCGTAGAAGCGATTGAGCAATCCAATGATGGTAGACTTTCCTGCTCCGGTTGCTCCAACAAAAGCAATGGTCTCACCCGGACGTACATGAAAACTGATTCCTTTGAGTATCCAGTTTTCACTCTCGCTCTGCTGATCTTCGATATCATAGGCAAACCATACATCTCTGAATTCAATTTCACCTTGGAAACCTTCAGGGGCATATTTTCCTTCATCAACAGTAACTTCATCTTCATCCATCACTTTGAAAATACGCTCTGAGCTAACCATTCCCATTTGAAGAGTGTTGAATTTGTCGGCAAGCTCCCGAATCGGTCTGAAGAGCATGTTGATATACATGATGAATGCTACCAGATTACCAAAAGTTACTTCGTCGCGGATGACTCCACCAGCACCCCACCATACAATGAGTCCGATGGAGATGGCTGATAAAATCTCTACAACAGGAAAGAAAATAGAGTAGTACCAGACGGATTTATTGTTGGCATAACGGTGTTTTTCGTTGATGTCTTTGAATCGTTGGTATTCTTCCTTTTCCCGTCCAAAAATCTGAACAATTCGCATTCCCGTTAGGTGCTCTTGAACGAAAGTGTTGAGTGCAGATACTTGTGTCCGTACATCGCCGAAGGTGGCTTTGATTTTGTTTTTGAAAATATTGGTGGCGATGAGTAATAAAGGTACAGTACTTAGACTGATGAGGGCTAATCTCCAGTCAACAACAAACATGACGGTGATGATTACCGTTAGTTGCAGCAAGTCTCCAATGATGACAATCAGCCCTTCTGAAAAGATATCTGCAATCGTTTCCATGTCCGATACACTTCGGGTGACAGATGCTCCAACCGGTGTCTTGTCAAAATAACGAAGCTTAAAACTCAACATTTTGCTGAATAGGGTGTCGCGGAGATCACGAATTACTTTTTGTCCAAGTAAATTTGTGTTCCACGAGTGAAAATATTGCACCATCGATTGTAAAAGAAGTACGGATATCATGGCGATACTCATCCACATTAACCCGGCTACATTTCCTTGTCCAAGATAATTGTCAAGAATATATTGGGTCATCAATGGACGAAGTGGTCCAAGTAATGCAAGCAGGATGGTTAATGTGAGTGCACCCCAGAATATTCTACGGTATGGCAGTGTGAAACGAAAAACACGTCTCAGTAGTGATCGGTCAAATGCTTTTCCAGTTACGCTCATGCTTTGAAAAAGTATTCTCTGTTGGTGGATAGATATGGATACACAATTTCTTCGAGGAAGAGTCCCTGAGCCGGTGCACTTTGTCCAGCGAGGTTTCTGTCACCGCTATGCAGAAGGTCGTCAAATTGTGCAAGACTCATTCTTCCAAGTCCAATGTCGATAAAAGTTCCGGTCATTGCACGAACCATTCCCCGAAGAAAACGATTTGCACTTACATCTAGCCGAAGAAACTGATCATAGAATAACCATTCGCAACGGTTGATTTGACAAATAGTCGTGGTGTTTTGTCCTCCAGTCTTGCTGAAGCAGGCGTAATCCTCATGGCGGAGGCAGCGCGCGGCAGCTTCGTTCATTAAGTTGATATCCAGTTCACGGGTATTGAACCAGGTAAATTCTTTGTAAAACGGATTGCTTTCACGTAGAATATAATAACTATACGAGCGCTTGATTGCATCGAATCGGGCATGTTGGTCATTCTTCACCGAAAAGATGTCATATACCCTGATATCATCCGGTAGAATGGCGTTTACCTGAAAGAGTAGTTGTTCCCGGTCGGTGATGAATGTACCGGTATCAAAATGGGCGTAAAACCTGGTGGCGTGTACTCCGGTATCAGTGCGTCCGCATCCCGTTGTTTCAATAGGCTCCCTTAGCAAAATGGTTAAACTTTTATTGAGTTCTTCCTGGACGGTGTTGGCATTGGGTTGGATTTGCCAGCCATGGTAAGCGGTGCCTTTATATGCGAGAAGTGCGAAATAACGGTGCATGCGCAAAGATAGTCATGGATTTGTTGATTAGGTTGTAATATTCAATGAAACTTAAGCTACTTTCTGACGTATAATCCCGTTAAATTCAATTAAAAAAGAAGCAATGATTCAGCCCTTTATGCCTGCCTGGGTAAAACGCCACTACATTACGTACAATAGTGTGGATGAGATTCCCAATGAGACCATTGAGCGTATTCGCAAGGGATTTGAAAATCAACGGACCGACCAGCCGATGGTGAGTATTATCGTGATTGCCTATAACGAGGAAAAGACGATTTTGAAATCATTGTCTTCGCTTTCAGAGTTGAAATCACGTTATCCGATTGAGGTGATTGTTTCAAATAATAATTCTTCTGACCGTACACAGGAAATTCTGGATAAATGCGGAGTGAAGTCTGTATTCCAGCCACTGCAAGGCGTTGGTTTTGCTCGTGATGCCGGTATGCAGATAGCAAAAGGTAAATACCACTTATGTGCAGATGCGGATAGTATTTATCCCGCTTCATGGGTGGATGAAATGGTGGCTCCTTTAGAGAAAGGGGAGGCTATTTGTACTTATGGCCGTGTATCTTTTCTTCCTGATGGAAATAAGTCGCGCCTGAGTCTTTCAATTTATGAAGTGTTTAAAGATATTGCTATTGGTATGCGTTCCATTAAGCGCCCTGAGTTGGTAGCTGGAGGTGCAAGTCTTGCATTCTTTACGCGTATGGGTAAGCAGATCGGCTGGCGTACTGATGTAAAAAGGGGAGAAGACGGCCAAATGGTTTTGGCAATAAAACGTTTTGGTTATGTTAAGATGGTTAAGTCAAGCGATAGCCGCATCTGGACAACAGCCCGTACGTTGGATCGTGACGGGAATTTCCTTCAGATGATCACAAAACGTCTTAAGCGGGAATTGTCAAGATTGCATTTCTACTTTACTACTTCAAAGCAAAACGCCTGATCAGGGAAGTGCTTTGATAATATTGACGAAACTCCGGGACTTCAGTGAAGCTCCTCCGATGAGTCCTCCGTCAACATCCGGTAAAGCAAATAATTCTGCTGCATTCTGATCATTGCAACTGCCACCGTATAAAATACTCGTTTCCGCTGCGATATTGTCGCCGTATTTTTCACGGATTAAACTTCTGATATAGGCATGTACTTCCTGCGCCTGTGCCGGACTCGCCGTTAGACCGGTGCCAATAGCCCATACTGGTTCATAAGCGATGATACATTTCTCAAACTCATGTTCGGGTAAATGAAAAATTCCTTCTTCAAGTTGTTGACGGAGAATCGCTGTATAGTTTCCACTGTTGCGCTCTTCCATAGTTTCACCGATACAATAAACAGGATGAACCAACTCTTTCAGAGCAGTATTGATTTTTTCAGCAAGTAATGCATTCGTTTCTCCAAAATAACTTCTGCGTTCAGAATGTCCAACGAGTACATATTTACAGCCAATAGACTTTAACATGGCCGCCGATACTTCTCCGGTAAAAGCTCCTGAAGTTTTATTGGAACAGTTTTGTGCGCCGGTTGAAATACGTAAATCGCCGGATGTAAGTTGTACAACAGCGCTCAGGTAAACAAAAGAAGGGAAAAGAATTACTTTAACTTCTTTTTGAACTTCGTCGTTCAGCATTCCGTTTATCTCCGCAATCAAAGCATGGGCTTCATCGCGGTGCAGATTCATCTTCCAGTTTCCGGCAACAATTTTACGGGCCATATTGTATTTATTCTGTTTATGGCAAAGATAACGTAAAATGGAATGTTAGGAGGGTTTAGTCGTCAGCAATTGACAATTTTATCAGACTTACATGCTGCCGTTTGACAATTTGAATGTAATTGATGCCGGCTTGTAGTTCATGATTGTTTACTACCAGGAACTGGGTGCCTGTGCTATAGAAATTGCGGCCAAGGTCTTTGATGATCTGTCCGCTGAAATCTATTAATCGGAATTCTACCCAACCTTCAATCGGATTTTCAAAGATGATCGTGGATTTTCCTGACCTGACACCAGGGTTAGGATATACCATATCAGATGTTCCATCTATTGGATCTGTATTCCGTTCGTATGATGATTCAATCGGTCCGATGTCAATACGGTTTCCTTGTATCCGCTTATTGCCAAGAATATCATTCGGACAGTTGTTGAAGGGTAATAATTGCCCTGCATCAATCAACACCGATCCCTGCTCCAAAGAATAGTTGTCGTTGGAGATGTTTTGAAATCTGGCGCTGTGAATGTCAGTCGAAAGAAAGTTGTTGCTGATGTTTGCTTGAGAGCCGATACAGTTTATGTAAACAGGCGTATTATTGTTGAAAGCGCTAGCTTCCTGTATAATGATATTGTTGAAAATGGAGTTGAGCGAACCGCCAGTACATAGAAATCGTATCCCTTCAGAGCGGGGATGTAAAATCAAATTGTTGTAGATATGAAAGTTCATGCCTGATATAGCATACGACTCATCAATATACATTCCGTATTTTGCTCCTGTTGTAGTTTCGCTTTTACCGGGTCGGATAATTTTATTGTTGAATATATAGATATCACCAAGTGCATTCGAGAATATCCCAACTCCTTCGCCATCGCGGATGTCATTGGAGTAAATTTCTCCGGTGCAACCTCCTCCTACGATGATGCCGGTCATTTGAAATGAGGCTTTTTCCTGGCTGTCATACGCGATTCGGTTGTTGTGTATTCGTGTGTTGATGGCGGAGCTTACCTGTATGCCATCCCAACCTGTATACTCGATTCTATTGTTGTAAACATCTACATTCTTCAGCAATGGCGGATAAACAATGACTGGAGATCCGTTGCATTGAAGTGTTTGTCCGGTATAAAATGAAGAACCGATATATAACCCTTCGGTTCCGGTATGATGTACATAGCAGTCGTGTATGATTGTGTTTTCCTGCAAAAAACTGCTCCGGTCGAATCCACAGAATGGCTCCGTTTTGGCAATGATACCGGAAAATTCCGAATATCCTACTTCGATGTGTTCGACTTCAAAGAAACTTGAAAAATCACCAATGCTCAATCCACTTCCTTTGCGGTTGAAAATCCGGATTCCATATTCTGTATGTGCATCTCCAGCTCCGCTAATTTTGATGTGTTTACTTTGCCGGATGGATATTCCAAAATAGTGATCAGAATTAATTTCAGTTATGCCCGATTCGTTTTGAATGATGATGGGGTCTTTTTCTGTTCCGATAATATTTTTAAAAATGATAAATGGCCGAACGCCGGGGAGAAGTTTTATTGTATCTCCCGGTTGCAGGTTATTGTAGGGAGCCAGTTGTCCGTCGATCACCCATTTTGTGGAATCGGCATAATGGGAGGTCTGAGCAAATGAAATGTTTCCTGTAAAAATCAGGATATATACAGCCGTGAAAATGCATCGAATGATAAGCTGCATTTATTTTATCTGTTTAAAAGCTTAGTGTAGTCTCTGTATCCCGGTTTGTCTTCGTACCAGTCCGGATAAAGTGTTCCTCCTGATTGAACCCATTCTCCGAATTTCAAATAAGCATTGAGGATGGAAGTTTTTTCAGTGATGATTGGAAATGCGGCAGGGATGTTCAGACACCATGGCAAATTATTATCTGATTTATAATAACGCCCCATGGCTACATTGCTGCGGTCTTGTCCTGTATTGAAGAGAGCATAGTCGGCGAGCGAAGTTGGAGGTTTGTCTGGAAGATGAATTTCGTATCCTCTACGTTTGTTGGATATGAGGAACGGATTGAAAGGAGCATCGCCGAGTGTGGCCGGAGGAATGCCGCTTACAAATCGTACTGCAAGTCGTATGGTATCACTGGTAATTACTGGTGATCCCGGCTCTGTATTTACATAATAGCCAACCGGCCTTGGTGCTACGTTGTTGGAGTTGTCAAAAACTACAACAACTGCTGTGTTTTGTCCCGCTTCTGTACCGTTGGCATTTACAGATATATAGTTTTCAGTATAGAGTGGTCCGTTTACTGTTTCTACGAAGTAGCCGGGGACAGGAAATTCAATTCCAAAGCCGTGTTGGTAAGATCCACCTGCAGCTTTTACGAATACCTTGGATTGTATTTCTTTGATGTCGTTGTTGGCATTTTTTATGAGATTGTAACGATAGCCGATGAGCATGTCGTTCATGTCGTAATCGCCTCTGTATGGCCATAAGTCCTCATAAGCAAGATAACCAAAAGTTGTTTCTGATGGGTAGTAGCTGTTATAGGCAAGTTCCGCATCATAAGGATATTCGTCGTATAGGTCTTCTACGCCGTCTCCGTCAGTGTCAATAGGTCCGGCAGCTCTGTTTAGATTGGCGGTGTTGAATCCTGAGGTGGTATTTGCTGTTAGATGAAAAACAAGGTCGTTGAAGTCGTCGTCGTTTCCGGAGTTTCTGTTTTGGTCTTCAAAGCTGAGGATCATTTTTTGCTCGGTGGAATCCCATAGCAATACATGGTGGTGTCTGCCGGAGGGTGTAGTTTCCGGATTGAGTGTTTCGTTGGTATAGTATTGGTTTGTTCCGTTTCCAACTGTTGCGCTACTGATATCGTAGGCATCCGTTAGTATTACAAATCCAATGGCCGAGTCGGGACTGAAGCTTCCCAAATATACTTTGTCGCCGCTTACCAATCCTCCTCCGGAATTCCGATAACTGAGGTTGGGGAAGGCAATTTTTATTGAAGATATATCTGCAGTATTTGCCGGCGGGTTGTTTTTCGGATAGGTGTAATACCCTAAACTGTTTCTATTGATTGTCCCTTCGTGAATAAAGGTGATCCATATATCACTGTTCTGTTGAACTTCTATGGCTGAGGTGTTGGTGAGATATTGTGGATGATAAACCGGGACCGGACGATTGTCGGGTAAATTGCTGTTGAGTCGTTTTAATATAGGCGTATTTAGTGCGTCTCTTCCACTTGCGAGATAGGAGGGGACTCCCTGGGAATCCCAATTGCCTAAGTAGGTTTTTGTTGGTACTGCGCTAATACGGGCACCACTTTGCTGAAGGAATCGTCGCGATTTTGTTCCTCCGGTTGCGTGAATTCGGTTAGGATTACTTCCTCCAAGTGTCATGTTGATGGAGTTGCTTTGTAATCCGGCAAGGGCATTGTTGGGAAGTCCGATGTAATTGGTGTTGACAATTACCTGGGCGGTAGATTTCTGTACTTTGAAGTTCCCGGTTAGCTGTCCCGATGAATTGGAGAT